>NZ_LGUG01000002.1:0-273517 GCF_001274715.1 Aneurinibacillus migulanus
CTAAATCGAAAAGAAATCTTTTCGGGCCCCGCGAAAGTATTCGGTATTCGCTACAAAGCGACTCGTCACTTTCGTGGATAATTTTTATATACTCGCACACATTCGAGTGTTACTGTTCAGTTTTCAAGGAACTTGTTTTTTATTACGCCGTATTTCAGCGGCGACTTTTATATCTTATTACATTCCACAATCAATTGCAAGCCTTTTTTTAAATTATTTTTAAGAAAAATGTAATCGGATATAAAAACCATTTTTTGAAATTGACAAGAAATAATATATCATGATTTTTTTATACAGGCAAGACTTTCCGCAGTTTTTCTTATGTCTTAATTTTTTATGTCGATAGAGATTACACATTATTATTGTATAAGCACATCATCCTTATCCTCCGCTCCAGGTTGACTGTGAAAAATAACGTAAAACCAAGGGCATTGATTATCCAATACCATACAGAGAGGATAATCACCAGGTGTAATGTAAAACAAAAACACACGTGAGCCATCTCCGTGTGTTTTTGCTACTCCACATTTTTCTTATTCCATAAACGATTCTTTTATCTGTAAATATCGGTATACAGCTACGGCCGTTTCCGCTTTTGTTACCTGACGTGCCGGTTCAAACTCATTTTTGTCATTCGGCGTCATGACTTGCAAGCGAGTTACCAATGCAGCATTCCCTTTCTTATTAATAGCTGCTTCGTCCTGAAGCTTTGTTTCGAATATACCTTCTTTGGCCGCCAACTTATCATATCCTAATCCTCGTACAATAAGTTCTGCCAAAAATTCACGGGTGGCTGGATCATTTGGACGCAATTGTTTCACGCCTCGCGGCAACAATCGGTTCTGAACCGCCCATTCAGCCGCCTGCTTGATTTCACTATTCTCGTCTACATCTGTAAAAAACGATTCTTGTCCCGGCCCATAGTACTCATATGGCTGTCGTGCCGCAGTATAGAATATCTTAACCGCTTCACCACGTGTTAACTTTTGATCCGGATTAAGCTTACCGTCTTTTACTTCCAGCAAATTGGCATCTACCATGTTCTGCAATTCCTTTTGCAGTGGATGGCCTGCAATATCACTTATCGACTGACCTGAATTATTTACTGGCAAGTTGCCGTGCGTTTTCCATTCACCTGTTCTCGCATCCAGATAGCTTGTACCATAATCGTATGGCTGTCCATTTGCTTTAACAGCCAACACATATACAGGTTTAGCTTTGCGCACTTTCCCTGTTCCTACCGATCCATAAGGCGGGATAAGATTATAGCGTAGTTCTGCTTCCATAAGCGTCATTGCTTTCTTTTTTGCCTCTTCTGGCTTAATTACGTTAGTAAGAGCGGGCAGGGCCTGAACAGACCACATCATATTGTAATCGGTGATTTCTCCAGTATCAGCATCTACGTTAACTGTTGCTCCTTCGCCTACTACGCGAACTCCATTTTCTTTTCTAACAAATGAAACGTTATAATTAAGTATCTTATCTGTGTCTCCATTATAATAATTCGGCGTAGCTTCCACCGCATAAAGCTTATCCAGACGGCCTGGTAGCGCTTTTCTTATAAATGCTTCCGCAGTTTTTTCAGCCTGCTGTCTGCTAATATTCACCTTTATCTTATCCGGGTTTTCCATTTTTTCATTATAAGGCATGCCATACTGACTATAGTTAACCAATTCTCCGGTTTGAGCATCCAGGGAAGCACGCACCTGTTTTCTTTCCCCTTCTGACTCAACCGCATATATCTCCCATACCTTGCGTTTAACAGGGTGACTTTCTTCGCGATATCCTTTCTGTTCCACACTCATAGAATCTTTTAAAATACCGAATTCTTTGATTTTTGCTATTGCCTGCGCTTCATCTATATTCACACTGGAAGGCGGTGTCGTTTTTGCGGTAGAAAGAGGTCGATTGACGTCAGTGGATGCATTTAGCTCTTTACCGTCTATAGCCGAGATTTGTTTTCCAGTTTTTGCGTCAATAAGAAGTCCCGGTACCACGTTATATAAATCGCTCGACGTTTTAAGTTTTGGAGCGTACGCCAATTCGATTTTTCCACCGGGCTGTGACACATTCGACAAATACGCCAGTTCCATCTCCAGTTCACGCTCTACCTGATGCAGAATCTCATCTTTGTTTTTTAGGTTCGAAATACTTTCGAACTGCACATCATCCCAGCTAAAATCCACACTGCGAATTTTCCCCTTCTTATCATACGAGATACGAAGTCCCTGGTCTGTTACGGGAATTCCGTTCTGAAGCCGCATAAAGTATAACGAATCCATATACGGCATGCTGCCACGTTTGAAGCTTTCAAGCGAGTCTTCGCTAAGTTTCATCTGTGACGCATATTTTGCATAATGTTTATTTATTAAAGCATTTGCTTGGTTCACTAGGCTGGTCGTATCCAGCTTCCCTGGCAGTAGATTATTTCGTTCGGATTCACGCGTCCAGTGGTTTGCATTCAGAATGGTACCGTCTTTTGCATCTACCGAAATGCTTAGCTGCCCACCATAGTCGTCTCCAGGTTGCTGCATGCTCCATGTGAGTCTCCATAATGTACGCCCTATATATTTATTGTCTTCCATCTCTACCTGGTTGTTCGTATACCCTGCTGGAACCGGCATAAATTCCTGGGCGATCCGGAGCGCTTCTTCCCGATCAATTTTCGTTGTTTTTACCGTTTGAACAGAAGCTTGCGGTGTCGCTTTCGCTTCATCAGCCAATACATTGTAAGGCAGAATTCCCCCTGCTGCAATCGTCGCAGCCAGCATGGAGCCTGCCCACTTCTTTTTCATCTGTTTGCCCATTCCTCTTCCTCCCTTAACATGACTGACTTTCACTAACATTGACGAATAGAACGGTAAAATAGTTCCAGTTTTTTCTTCCTAAAATAAAAAAATTGCCTCTGTACATGTATAGAGGCAAGGGACAAGTTTAGACCCGTTTTTTCTTTAGCAGCAATACCATTACCCAGCTCATGAAAGAGATCATGAGCCACCAGAAAAATAACATAAAAAATTCTGGGAGACTATATGAATGCTCCATTCCCGAGACAGCTATCCGTTCGTTCGGGGCTCCTGCTGTAACATGTTGTTCTTTATTGAGTACCGACGGATATTGACGCGTAAGACCGGAAGACGTTTCAACGATAAGATCATCTCCTGGAGCAACCCGCACTTTAAATTTGTCATCTTTTGGAATGGAGGCATATACGCTCTCTCCCGCGTAGTAATCGCTCGTCTCTCCGGAGATTTTCGCTCCGGCTTTCAGTACAGGAACCGTTTTAAAATGGGCGAATCCATAGTCCAAAAGCTTTGTTGCATCTTTATAAATTTGCTTATCACTATTTGCTTTTAAAAGCACTGCGATGAATTCCGTACCGTTTCGTTCAGCCGACGTGACCAATGTAAACCCTGATTGTTGGGTAAAACCGTTTTTAATGCCATTGGCCCCCTGATAAGATACAAGCATTTTATTATGATTAATAAGCTTGCTCTTCCACTCTTTACCTTCCCACGTTTTCATGCGTGTACTTACAATTTCTCGAAATTTCTCATTTTTCATTGCATGGGCCGCGATTTTCGCCATATCGGCAGCTGTTGTTGTATGTTCTTTTTCATATAGTCCACTTGGATTTGTAAAATGTGTATGAGTGGCTCCAACTGAAGCTGCAAACTTGTTCATTCGTTGGCTAAATTCAGCTACGCTGCCATCAATATGTTCGGCGATAGCTACAGCCGCGTCATTTCCCGAGTTCATCAATAGTCCATACACCAGATCTTCGAGCGGCTTCTGCTCCCCTTCCGCCAGAAATATACGGGTTCCGTCTGTTTGTCGTGCATTTCGCGACACGATGACCTGCTCACCCGCCCTATCAGCCTCTAGTGCGATAATTCCGGTAGCAATTTTAGTAATGCTGGCCGGTGCCATTTCCTCGTCCGGATTTTTCTCATATAGCACATCTCCTGAACGAGAATCGATAAGAATCGCTGATTGACTGTTGACGGAAGGTTCCTCCGTTTCAACCGTAGCTTCCGCCTGTTCTATTGGTAAGCAAAATTGCAACACAAACAGAAATAAGAACGCATTTCTTGCTATATATAAATAAGTTCGTTTCATTGTTTCCATAAAAATAGTATAAATGCTAAGAAAAAAATATGAAAAGTGAAGAAAGTTATAAAAATCCATTATGCTGTATGTTAATTTTTTTGTATTTCGCCCTCATTATGTCATAATTTTTAGGCCATATTTCTCCGACGTATAACGTCGAAGCTAAACGAAAAAGCGGAGCGTTCTTGTCAAACACTCCGCTTTTCGTTAATTTTTAAACTCGGCTGCCGGGTTATTTCCCATAGGCTCTGGACTTTCTATATACTCGAATGTATCAGCCGCATTCCACGGTCCACGAGCATCCGTTTCACCGGTTGACATATTATAATATTTTCTTACAAATTCAGGTGTACCTGCCATCGTTCCTGGCATTTGTTCTTCAAGCGTATATAGAGCCTCCTGAAAGTTTCGAATATGCGTCACTTCACGCGTCATCAAAAACTTCAAGGTATCGATGACTAACGGATCATCTGTCTGAGAGATGAGTCGTTCGTACGTAATTTTTGCCCGTCCCTCAGCTGCTATATCATTAAGTAAATCGCTTGCAAGCTCACCACTGACTTTTAAATAATCAGCCGTCCATTTTACTCCATGGCTGTTCATCAGATTGAGGCCATTGCCACCAACGACATCGAAAAGTTCGCTCTCATAGTACTCTTCATTCGGATGCCCTTTGATTAACATATCAATACAGGTGCCGACCATCTCTAGATGGCTAATCTCTTCTGTAGCGATGTCCATGAACATGTCCCTCATCTTCGCGTCGCGACAGCCAAGACCTTGCACAAAGTACTGCATTGCGGCGGCCAGCTCGCCATTCGCTCCGCCGAACTGTTCCAATAGTAGCTTTGCAAATCTCGGATCCGCCTGGCTTACCTTTACTTCATACATTAGTTTTTTTCTGTGCTCAAACATTCGCCCGACCTCCTGCATGTTTTATCGTTATACACAGAAGGTCTTTTCCTCATTATTGCCTTACATAAACTATTCCAAAAGTACCTTATTTTTATAGAGTGATTTTTTCCTTTGCTTTGCCGCTTTAGCCGTTAAGAACCGTTCCGCCGTTCACATGTATCATTTGGCCGCTAATATACGATGAATCGTCGCTTGCCAGAAACACATAGCTTGGAGCTAATTCTTCTGGCTGTCCCGGACGCTTCATCGGAGTATCTTTACCGAATTGCTCTACTTGATCCGGTGAAAATGTAGATGGAATCAACGGCGTCCAAATAGGTCCTGGCGCTACGCCATTCACCCGGATCCCTTTTTCGATCAGTGACATGGACAAGGAACGGGTAAATGATACAATCGCTCCTTTAGTTGAAGAGTAATCAATAAGCAGCGGATGGCCTTTATAAGCCGTAATAGAAGCCGTATTAATAATGGCGCTTCCCGGTTTCAAATGCGTAAGTGCAGCCCTGGTCATATAAAACATGGAGAAGATATTCGTCTGAAATGTACGATGTAGCTGCTCCGATGTGATGTCTTCGAAGTTTTTTTGTACATGCTGTTCTCCTGCATTGTTAACAAGAACATCCAGGCGGCCGAACTCATTGATGACCTTCTGAATCGAATCCTGGCAAAACTTTTCATCCCCGATATCGCCTGCAATCGTTAGGCAACGACGGCCTTCCTGTTCGATCTGGCGTTTGGTTTCCTGAGCATCGCTGTCCGCTTCCAGATACATAATGCAGATGTCTGCACCTTCTTTGGCGTAGGCGATAGCAACCGCACGTCCGATGCCGCTGTCTCCACCCGTAATGAGCGCAACTTTTCCTTTCAACTTGCCGCTTGCCTTATATCCGTAGTCCTCGGCATTAGGTTGCGGAGCCATTTGCGACTCGATATCCGGCTGAAGATATCCATGCTGCGGAGCCATTGAAGTCAGCTTGTTTTTCCCATTTTGTTGTGCCATGATCAGCCACCCTTCCTCGATTTTCTTAAAAAATAACCACACTATATGTTGTTCCCTCTCATCTGTTATCTGAATCAAAAAAAGCGAAGCCATATCGGCTTCGCTTTATAAAAACCACCTATTTAAGCATGGCGGCGTAGACCTGCTCATCCAGCGCTTTCGCTTTTTCCAGGTCGTATGTTTTTTCAAATGTAGGTTCCTGAACGATTTTGGCACCCCAGAACATGCTTTCATGGATGGCAGAAATATCGACTTCAATAGTCGCCAGCGGCATAGCTACACCTTCCAACTTCTCTGTTAGGATTGTACCTTTGCCTACAATGGAATATACCGTTTCAAGACCGATGATGCATAGCGTTACGCCAGGATTGTCTTTAACGTTTGCTACGATTCTAGAGGAAGCACTTACAGAGAATCGGATTTTACTTTCGGACGGTGCCTTTACCCATGAGATAGCGTTAACCGTTGGGATTTTCGTCTCCGCATCCACTGTGCTAAGCAAGACCAGTGTTTCCTCGTTCAGCAGTTCTTGTTGTTGTACTGTTAATGTTGTAGGTACTTCTGTTTTTTTTGCCATGATATCTACTCCTTTATCTCACATTGCATTTTCTATTGGACTATCTTCTCCTTCAAAAACAATATTTCCTGCTTGAAAAACATAAATACCTGCAAGCGATAACGGTAGTATACTTGATTCAACATCTAGTCAAGTGCCGAACATAGGAAAAGCTTGCGGGCGTTGCCGCTCATCCTTTTTCTACAAAGAAGCCAAACGGCTGCTTTATGTCGCTTTTTTACTTTACAGCGACATATCGTTTCTTATCCATATAAAAAAACGCACTTTATTCAAGTGCGAGGTTAACCTTCATATTATTAGTAAAGTCGCCGCTTTTGCCCCCCGTTTTTACAGCCAGATATGTAGGACCAACTACCATTTCTTTGTCCATAGCCTTGCACATATCATACACCGTTAACCCGGTCACGGTCGCAGCAGTAAGAGCTTCCATCTCTACTCCGGTTAGCCCCTTCGTTTTTACGGTAACTTCAATATATAACGTATCTTCGCCGTTATCCGAGAATGCAATATCTACACCCGTCAGCGCCAAAGGGTGGCACATCGGAATTATATCGGATGTCTTCTTCGCCGCCATAATACCGGCCACTTGCGCGACAGCCAATACATCACCTTTTCCGATGCGGCCTTCTTTAATTCGCAACAATGTCTCTTGCTTCATAACGATCCGGCTTTTTACGATGGCGGTTCGCTCTGTTACTTTTTTCTCTGTAATGTCCACCATACGAGCACGTTGCTGTTCATTAAAATGGGTCAATGACTCGCTCATCGCTTATCCTCCTATTTGTGACATACGGCGTAAGGTCGGCGTATGGGATTGCTTCTCACTGGCCAATGCCTGTGCCATCTCGTGGTTCTCCGGCTTTGCATCAATCGCACGCAGGAACATGTCCTGTATTGCTTTTTCATCACCAATACGTGGACGCACATTCCATTCATCATCCCAATACAGGCATGGCTTAATGTTGCCGTCAGCAGTAAGACGCAGACGGTTACAGTTGCCGCAAAAATGATCACTCACAGGATGAATCAAGCCGAACGTACCCATGGCTCCCGGAATGCGGTAGTTATCTGCTGGACCGTTCCCGTAGATGTCTCCGGCCGGCTCATACGTATATCCCATCTGCTTCACTTTCTCGAATACCGTATCCAGCGAGAGATATTTCGCCCGCCACCCTTCGTCATTATGGCCGATAGGCATATATTCGATAAACCGGATTTGCAGCGGTTTGTCGAGCGACAATCGGATAAAATCCTCAATTTCATCGTCATTTTGTCCTTGCATCAGCACCACATTCAGCTTCACTGGCGCAAATCCGACCCGGAGTGCAGCCTCCAGGCCATCCATTACCCGCTTCAGGCTGCCCCCGCGCGTAATATAGGCGAACCGTTCCGACTTCAAGGAGTCCAGGCTGATATTCACACGAGTCACGCCTGCTTCTTTGAGCGCCTCCGCTTTCTGTGCGAGAAAAATCGCATTCGTCGTCAGCGCGATATCTTCAATGCCCGGAATGCCGGACAGCATAGCAATCAACGTTTCAATCTCTTTGCGCACCAACGGCTCGCCTCCGGTAAGACGCAGCTTGCGCACACCCATTTTGGCGACCGCTGCTACCACTTCGGCAATCTCTTCGTAGCGGAGAATGTTCTCGCTCGGTTCAAATTCCATCCCTTCCGCCGGCATGCAATACACGCAGCGCAGGTTACAGCGGTCGGTCACCGAAATCCGTAAATAATCGTGGACGCGGCCAAATCTATCGATTAGCTTATTCATGAAGCTCGCATCTCCTTCAACCATTTTTCCGAGTCACATTAGTATACTATAATATTCTTTGTATTGGAAATGTGGAAAAAGGAAAGAAGCTACAACCTTGTGAAACTTCTGTCCTCCTCAATTGTAGGCTTCCCCTCTGTAAACATGCTACAATACTTCTATATAAAAGATTCATAGAATGGGGGCATCCTATAATGGATACACGGTATTCAAGACAACTGTTATTTGCCCCAATAGGTGCAAAAGGGCAGGAGAACCTGGGCACAAGCCGTGTGGTTATCGTAGGTGCAGGCGCGCTCGGCGCCGTACTTGCTAATCATATGGTACGAGCCGGTGTAGGGCACGTACGGATTATCGACCGCGATTTTGTTGAGCCGAGCAACCTGCAACGTCAGATGTTATACGATGAAGAAGACGCGGCCAATCATCTTCCGAAAGTAATCGCGGCAGCAGAAAAGCTAAAACGGATAAACAGCAGCATAACTGTTGAACCTATCATTGCTGATATAACGGCAATAAATGCTGAGGAGTTGCTAACTGGTTTCGATGTAATCCTTGATGGAACCGATAACTTCGCCATTCGTTTCCTGATTAATGATGTCGCAATAAAACACGGTATTCCATGGGTGTATGGCGGAGCTGTTAGCGCAAAAGGTATGTTTACGGCCATTCGTCCGCATATTACACCATGCTTGCGTTGCTTTATTCCCGAACCACCGACCGGTGGAGAGACGTGTGATACAGCCGGTGTTATTGGCCCTATTATTCATATTGTCGCTTCTTATCAAGCTACAGAGGCGCTCAAGCTGCTGGTCGGAGATGAAAAGAACGTAAATCCCAATCTTGAACATATGGAAATCTGGCGCAATATGCATACCCGAATGAACATGACTAATAAACGCAATCCTGAATGTCCAACCTGCGGTAAAGGCGTATTTGAATTCCTTGAACTTTCAGGCGATGAAGACACCGTAACATCCTTGTGCGGACGAGATAGCGTACAAATTAGCCCCGCTACAGAACAAAGACTAAACCTTGAAAAACTCGAACAGCGCTTTGTGCCATTAGGCGAAGTGGAGCGAAACAAGTTCCTGCTTCGTTTCCGTACCGGCGAATATACCCTAATCGTATTTCCCAATGGACGCGTCGTGATTCAGGGAACCGATGATACAACTGTCGCACGTACTTTATACGCCAAGTATATCGGGTCTTAGAACAACATAAGAAAATCTTTCTTATTTCATAAAAAAAAGCACATGCTTAGTAGCAAGCATGTGCTTTTTTTACACAAAAATGTCCAACAACCAAAAGGATGGACACAAATTGACCATCTTATTCTTCGTTCTCTTTGTTGTTACTGATACATGCGTAACACTTCAACACCATGATGCTGCATAAATAAACGCCATGACCATTGGCTGTTCTCTTCCTTGCTTCGTTCAAAGTTCGCTTCCAGATTCCGCCTGATTTCATTAATGCGCTCTTTGTTTATCAGCGCATATGGACCGATAATCCGGTGAATAAAGCCTACCTTGGCCAGACGCGTAAACAAATACTGACCAATCATGAATTCACTGCGCACCTGCTCTCTGTCACCAAGCGTCACATCAATGATGTCCTCGCCCCATAAATCGGTTAGACGATACCCCTCTTCCCATGCTTCGACGACACGGTACACAGAAGGATAAGCAGCCATCCAATGCGCGGCAAGATGCAGTTCCTGCTCAGACAAATCATTATCCGGGTCCAGCAAATACTTCTCGATAATCCGCTCACCCTTAATATTCTGACATTCGAGCAGAAACCAAATACCGTACTGCGCTTCCCAAAATGGCGTCAGTAACGCTTCAGAAGGGAGATTGACCTTGCTACGGAATATATGCTTTGCTCGTACCTTCTCCCGTAGGTTCAGCGTATTGCACGCATACTCGCGAAGCTTCTCCATCAGATTCTCATGCATCTCGTTAAAAACCTGTTGTTTCGCCTCTCGTTCAGCAAAGAAATCGACAAGAACCGAGGATTCATGTTCATTCTGCAAAACGATTCAACTCCTTACCTTGCGAGCATTTCCTTTCATTATACCATGAAACGAGAGGATTCCGGTACTATTCCCGTCTTGAGTCTCCTCCGAACAAATTGTCGTATTCGGTGCGGGTCAGAAATACGTCGCGTGGCTTGGAACTACCAGTCTGTCCAGAAATAAAACCTTTCTCCTCCATCATATCAATGAGCCGGGCCGCCCGGTTATATCCAATTTGGAAGTTTCGTTGCAAAAGCGAAGCCGAGGCCTGACCATGCTCGACGCAAAAGAGAACCACTTCCGAAAATAGCTCATCCGTATTTTCCGATGTCATCGCTTGGGTTAAATCTTCCTTCTCAAATAAATAATTCGGTTCCGCCTGAGCGCGGACATATTCGGTGACCGCTTCGATTTCATCATCAGACACGTACGGCCCCTGTAAGCGAACCGGCTTGGAACTGCCGCTCGACAAATACAGCATATCACCCCGGCCGAGCAGACGCTCCGCCCCATTCATATCAAGAATTGTACGTGAGTCGGTTTGTGACGATACAGAAAAAGCGACCCGCGTCGGAATGTTAGCTTTAATAAGACCGGTAATAACATCGACCGATGGCCGTTGAGTCGCTACGAGCAAGTGAATACCGCAAGCCCGTGCCTTCTGTGCAATCCGACAGATGGCTTCTTCCACATCCTGCGGTGCTACCATCATCAAATCAGCCAATTCGTCGATAATGATGACGATACTCGGCATGAGATATGCTTTTTCATCCGGGAACGCACGACGCATTAAATCATTATATCTGGATATATCGCGCGCGCCCGCTTCGGCAAACTTCTCGTATCGGCTATCCATTTCGTGCACTGCCCATTTGAGCGCGGCAGTCGCCTGCTTCGGATCGGTTACAACCGGTGCCACAAGGTGCGGCAGACGGTTGTATGGTGCAAGCTCGACCATCTTCGGGTCAACCAGTAACAAGCGTACTTGATCGGGTGTTGCCTTGTATAGCAGACTCAAAATAATCGAGTTGATACATACGCTTTTTCCCGAGCCGGTTGCCCCGGCAATAAGGCCATGAGGCATTTTTGCCAGATCGGCCACAATAGGCTCACCGCCAATATCCATACCAAGCGCCACTGTAAGTGGAGAAGATGCTTCTTGAAATACACTTGATTCCAGAATTGATCGCAGGAACACAGGCATGCTCTGCTCGTTTGGCACTTCGATACCGACCGCAGAACGGCCCGGAATCGGCGCTTCAATCCGAATATCGCGTGCTGCAAGACTTAACTTAATGTCATCGACAAGATTGGTAATTTTATTTACTTTTACACCTGGAGCCGGTTGTATTTCATAACGCGTTACCGTCGGACCACGCACTGCACCGATAACCTCCGCATTTACGTTAAAGTTATGAAGTGTACTTGCCAGTACATGCTGCTGTTGATCGACATATTCCGCATCTTCTATCTGTACGCTTGGCGGAGAAGTCAACAAAGAAAACCCTGGCTTTTTATACACTCCACTCACCGGTACAGCAGATGTGGGCATAGTCGTAGGCGGGCCATTCCATTTCGCAGGCTCTTCACGTTCCATGCTGACTCCTTGCATTTTCGCATGTTCTTCTATGCCCGGACGAGGGAATGAAGGAACAATTCTCTCCTCTTGACGAAAGTCAGCTGCTAAAGAGACGGATAAATTCTCTCGTTGAATCGTAGGCACAGGTTCCTCCTGCCTGGTCCGATGAGGAGATACAGGCAACGACTTATCTTCTACAATCACAGCCTCTTTTTCATTTGCATCCTGCCATTCAGTCAATTCTCTGTCAGGCAGAAAACGTTCCGTCACTGAAGGTGCAGAGACAACAAGAGAAACCTCTTCCTTCATATCTTCTGTCTTGTCTTCCTCTTTCTCAAAAACTATCTCTTTCTCCGTAGAAACAGAATATTCGGGTACCACTTGCATTTCTTCGAAAACGGGTGGTTGTTGCTCGCGAGTAGGAAACGACACAGCCTCTTTATCTTGTATATCTTTATGTAGAGGCTCCTCAGCCTTTTTAAACGACATCGGATGTACCCGTGTATCCAATGCTTGTTCGCCCTGTTCTTCTTCTACGCGCTGCTCTGGACGCTTACGACCATATATCGGCGAAATTACTTCCGTAGGACGGAACGGTCTTTTTCCCTCCGCAGGGCGAACCGCTCTTGGAGTAGGCGGTTGTTCAGAAACTTGTTGTTTTTTTGGCTGAACTCTGTCCGTAGCTTCATGCGATCGTTTTCGCTGCTTTTCCTCTTCTCTTTCCTGTATACGCTCACTAGTGGGCAGCTCGTCTGGAATTAAAGGAAATTGAAAACTATTGCTATCCCGCCTTCTCCTCTGCTTTGCCGGCATTGGAGAAGCCTGTGATGCCTCCCGGCGTAACACTCGCTCACTTCTCTTACGTTCAGATGCCTTACGTTGTTCTATCGCTTGCTCGACCGTCCGCTTCGGATAAATATTGGTTGTACGTATCGTCAAATGCTTATTGGCTATCGGGATCGGAGCAACCTGTGGCTCGAACTCTTCGTACTCCTCTTCATACGTCTCATCGTATGCTTTTGTACGCTTTTCTTTTTTCTTCTTTACGTTTTCTTCTGCCAACAGCCATTGTTTGAATCGTTCCACCCATTCTTTCAAAGCGTCTCTTCCTTTCCTTCTCCGCTTCTTTCGCTTCTTCTCTTACAAAACGCCGAACCACTTATCTATTATACCTTAAGCGGCTTGTTATCCTTATCGCTTCTTGTATTGTAGCACGATTTTTCATTTTTTCTAGGGTCGAAGAGCAAGCGAAAGAAGCCTCGCTATTTTCCAATATCCGAGCGATAATGTATAATTATTAAAATCGGCATATGTATCTCTATTACCCTTGAAGAAAATATATCGAATCTTCACAGGCTAATTGAGGACATTCACACTATATATCTGTCCATGATTTTCAGTATTGGAGGCCAAGCTACACACAGCGATCCCTTGCCGAACCTGCTCAAATCGTATTATATTGGAAATACGAGGAAAAAGCGGAGACAATGGCTATACCGGATACTCGGAAATCAATCATGAGACAGGAAGGGGAGAATCCGATGAGAAAAAGTTTCGCTTACCTGTTGCTTTTTCTACTGTGCTTCAGCGTACTTGCAGGATGCACGGAATATGGGACAAAGGCGGTTGAATCAATTACTGACACTGAATTCAAAGCTACATACGAATCGTACAACAAAACAGTATCGAAAAAAATTCCGTCCATCCCAGATAGCATCCTAGCTATTCAAGTTCAAGAACTTCAATTTAAAGAAGGTAAAGTTACCATTACCGTAACTGATCCGAAGGGTAAACAAGCTTTCGAACAAGTTTTTGAGCCGGGTACGCACCAGGATGGCTATGCTATCAATCTCGATCAGAAAGGTGAATACGAAATGAAATTCGCCTTTGAACATGTTAAAGATGGCAAGCACCTCATCACTTGGGAGACCGATTAATATTAAGAAAGTAGATGTTGCTTTCTTCCTTATTACAGCGACATCTACTTTCTTATCCATCAAGTAAAAGACGCTAGCGCAAATGCGATAGCGTCTGTTTTATTCTATTCATATGGCGGAGAAGGAGGGATTCGAACCCTCGCACGGTTTAACCCGTCTACTCCCTTAGCAGGGGAGCCCCTTACAGCCTCTACTTCTCCTTCTATGTATCCGCTGTCAGGTCGGTGATAGTTAAAAATTTATCATACTCTAGTCGGCTTCGCAAGCTTTTTTTCGGACAGGCATAAAACCTGTCCTTGCAGTATCTTTTCCACTTTATCCAGTAAAATGACCCTTATACACGCTTTACATAACACTACATCCACTCTATGATTAAAGGAAACCGTCACTTGTCGCTTGAAAAAATGGGTGAGGTGTTAACATGAATAAAGACTTTATCAAAATTAAAGATACGGAAGGTACACTATTGCTTTCGCATACAAATGGAAAGCTAAGCTGCAATGTCACAACCAAAGAAATTATTCTCCAGCGCCCGCACTGCACATATCAAATTTTGTTTGAGAATATTATTAGTATGGTGCCGCATACGCTAAAAACGCGACACGTTACATTCCCAACACCTGGAAACGAACATGAGAAGGTAACTACAAGCTTTGCTTCTTCCTACTATAAAATTCGCACAGGACATGTTCGCATTCACAATCGATCAGGTATTCACGAAAAAGGGGAAACAGACTTTATTGTGCCATTGAGCGAGCTTTTCCTGAACTACTTCGCACGTTACAGCAAATTAACTGTAGTGCAATAAACCATACTAAAAAAACCATGCCGAACAATATGCAGCGGCATGGTTTTTGCGTTTTACAAATAATACTTCACAATAAAGGAGCCTATTCCGCTACAGCGGGCACATCAGGTTTCGGAAGAGGATGCGAAGGCTTAACAGCGACAACCTCCGCCGCTTTTGCCAGTTGGCACAATACGTTTGTCAGAGATTGCTCATTCATGAATTCCACCTTGATAAATACCCGTCCAGCATCCGTCGTTACATAACGGGGTGGCAGCGCGTTCATCATGAGGGCATATACGTCGCCTTTACATTGTTCGCATTTGCATGAAAGATCCAGATGGTCCCAATGCTCATTCAAAACCTCCCACGCAATCTCCTCCAAAACATTCACCATCTTCATTTTGCTCCCCCCTCTTTATTGCTCCACTATTCCAAAGGAATGATATGTTACCTATATAATATATCGTTCTTTTTCTTCATTTCTTTTCCGCTTTCCTACTTATTCCCTATAAGAAAAACATATCCTCCAACAAAATGTTAAAAACCCCGTAACTTGGTTAAAGCACGGGGTTCTTTTATCATTTTTATCTTATGCTTTTTTGCCTTTAGAGTTCGCAGTCACGAACAAAATTGCTGCAACAAGCAGAAAAGCAATTAATGAAACGAGCGGGCCAAAGAACAGATTCTCCGGCATAGCGATTCCTATCGACACAGCAATGGCAATTAGAATACCCATGAGTGCCTCGCCAGCAATAAAGCCTGAGGACAACAGGATACCGCGCTCCAACTTTTGCTTGCGTACTTCTTCATTCTTTTCACGGCGTTCGACAATACCGCGAATGACACCGCCGAGCATAATCGGAGTGCTCAAGTGAATCGGCAGATATAGACCGACAGCGAACGGCAGCGAGCCGATTCCCATCAATTCCACAAGAGCAGCCGCGGCCATACCGATAAATACGAGCGTCCATGGTAGATTGCCGTTCATAATCCCTTCTACGACCATCATCATGAGCGTCGCCTGCGGTGCGGGCAGATTCTTCGAACCAAATCCGTACGCCTGATCAAGCAGCGTCAACACCAAACCAATCGTTAAACTTGTAATGAATACACCGTACATTAAAGCGTACTGCTGGTACTTCGGCGTCGCTCCTACAAGGAATGCCGTCTTCAGATCCTGTGACGTATCCCCTGCCATCGCTGCGGCGATACAAATAACCGCGCCGATTGTAATAGCCGCCACCATTCCCGATTGGCCGCTGAAATTCATCAGCTTTAAAATGAGGGTAATCAGAATGAGAGCCGCAATCGTCATACCGGATACAGGATTGGAAGAGCTTCCAACAATCCCTACGATACGGGACGAAACAGTAACGAAGAAAAAACCAAACAGTATTACAAGCAGAGCACCTGGAATACCAATATTGATGCTTGGGAAAAATGCGAGCACAGAAATCAAAATAACAATAAGGGCGATAATATAAGGCATCGGCATATCCTGTTCAGTGCGGATCACACCCGAATTGTTGCCGCCGCCACGCGTACTGCTGAATCCTTTCATTGCAATTGTAAAGGAAGAAGCGATGGTCGGCAGCGCCTTGAATAAGCTGACAATCCCCCCAAAAGCGACTGCGCCGGCACCAATATAGCGAAGATAGTTGCTCCAGATATCCCAGAAGCCGAGTTCGCTAATTGGGGTCGTTGCCGGAAAAATCGGAGTTGACCCAAACGAGCCGAAATAGCTGATTAGCGGAATTAATCCCAACCATCCAAGCACGGCACCGGCCAGCATATAGCCAGCAATACGAGGTCCAATAATAAATCCTACGCCAAGCAGCGATGGAAGCGTGTCCATACCAACTGCCGCGTTCTTGAAACCGCGAATCCCAGTCTCGATTTCAGATGGAAATGCCTTGATACCGTCCGCGATAAATTTGAACAACGCGCCAAGACCGAGCCCGCTGAAAACAAGCTTGGCGAGTCCTCCGCCCTTCTCTCCAGCGATGAGAACTTCTGCACAAGCTGTACCTTCCGGATACGGAAGGACCCCATGTTCCTTAACTATCAACGCTTTGCGCAACGGAATCATCATAATAATGCCAAGAATTCCGCCCCCCAACGCGATAAATGCTATCGTCGTCAAGCTCGGGTGAAGCTTCCAGATGAATAGTGCTGGTACGGTGAAGATAACACCTGCCGCAAGAGATTCCCCTACGGATGTAATCGTCTGTACCGTATTATTTTCCAAAATCGAATTTCGACGCAGCACCCCACGCAGAATCGCCATCGAAATAACAGCAGCTGGAATGGAAGCGCTAACCGTCATACCAACAATTAACCCTAAATATGCGTTTGCAGCCCCGAACAGAACGGCCAGAATACCACCTAAAATAATCGCTGTCCAAGTCATTTCCGGACGATGTTCATGCGGCGGAATATAAGGGACAAAATTGCCCGCATTCTGCCCCTGTCCAGAATCCGGTTTATTTTTCATATTACTCTACCTCTTTCTGAAAAATTAGACGATGATACCCAACATTATTTTTACCCCATCTTACTATAAACTAATAAAGAAAAAAACGTTATAGATAAACTTATATTCATAAAAACATAAATTTTGAAAAATATACATTCTGTCCAAATAGTGATACAATGATAAAAATTTAAATTATGAAAACAAGACAAGTGGAGGGGTTATTGTGGCAGAGTTACGAAGCAACATGATCAAAAAGGGGTTTGACCGGGCGCCGCACCGGAGCTTACTCCGTGCTGCAGGCGTTAAAGATGAAGATTTTGATAAACCGTTTATCGCGGTTTGCAATTCTTATATCGACATTGTTCCGGGCCATGTGCACCTGCAAGAATTCGGAAAGCTGGTAAAGGAAGCGATTCGTGAAGCTGGGGGCGTACCGTTCGAATTTAATACGATCGGAGTAGATGATGGGATCGCAATGGGGCATATTGGCATGCGCTACTCCCTACCGAGCCGCGAAATCATTGCTGACTCCGTAGAAACGGTCGTAGCCGCGCATTGGTTTGACGGTATGGTATGTATTCCGAACTGCGATAAAATTACACCAGGAATGATGATGGCTGCAATGCGTCTGAACATTCCCACTATTTTTGTCAGCGGTGGGCCAATGGCAGCAGGTAAAACGAGTGATGGACGTAAAATTTCCCTGTCTTCCGTATTTGAAGGTGTAGGCGCTTATCAAGCTGGAAAAATCGATGATAGCCAATTACAGGAACTTGAACAGTATGGTTGTCCTACCTGTGGCTCCTGTTCTGGTATGTTCACTGCCAACTCCATGAACTGTCTGGCAGAAGCACTTGGCCTCGCACTTCCTGGAAACGGCACGATTTTGGCTACAGATCCTGCGCGCAAAGAATTGGCGAAAAATGCCGCGAAACAGTTGCTGGAGCTTATCAAAATCGATTTAAAACCGCGTGATATTGTCACTGAAAAAGCGATCGACAACGCTTTTGCGCTCGATATGGCGCTCGGTGGGTCCACTAATACGGTATTGCATACGCTGGCTCTGGCCAACGAAGCGGAAGTAGACTATCCAATCCAACGTATTAACGAAGTCGCTGCGCGGGTTCCCCATCTGTCCAAGCTGGCTCCGGCATCCGACTGGCATATTGAAGACCTGCATGCAGCGGGCGGCGTCTCTGCTGTACTGAATGAATTATCTAAAAAAGAAGGCGCACTGCACCTTGATGTTAAGACAGTAACCGGAAAAACACTCGGTGAAAATATTGCTGGACATGACATAAAAGACACAAACGTTATTTATCCGATCGACAAACCTTATTCCGTAACTGGTGGCTTGGCCGTACTATTCGGTAATCTCGCTCCAGACGGTGCGATCATTAAGACAGGGGGCGTTCAGGGCGGTATTACACGTCATGAAGGTCCGGCCATCGTATTCGACTCTCAGGATGAAGCCCTGCAAGGCATTTCCAGCGGTAAGGTAAAGGAAGGCCATGTTGTCATTATTCGTTATGAAGGTCCAAAAGGTGGTCCAGGCATGCCTGAAATGCTAGCTCCAACCTCACAAATCGTCGGCATGGGATTAGGACCAAAGGTAGCTTTAGTAACAGACGGACGCTTCTCAGGCGCATCCCGTGGCCTGTCCATCGGTCATGCTTCTCCAGAAGCCGCAGAAGGTGGTCCACTTGCATTCGTACAGGATGGAGATCATATCATTATTGATATTGAAGCTCGCCGCATGGATGTACAAGTACCTGAAGAAGAGTGGGAACAGCGCAAAGCGAACTGGAAAGGCTTTGAACCAAAAGTAAAAACAGGCTATCTTGCTCGTTATTCCAAATTAGTAACTTCCGCCAGCACAGGCGGTATTATGAAAATTTGATTTTCTGCCGATACTAAAGATACATAGTTTGCCTAATCTGGCACTATGTATCTTTTTTATTTCCTTATTAGAGGGGATAAAGAATGAGATATATGATTCGAATTCTTAGTATACTTATGGTGTTTTTTTATTTTCAGCTTTTCCCGCAACAAAAAGCAGAAGCGCCGCCTCACCAACGAGAGCCTTTCTATGAAGTGATTGGTGTACCTATAAACCAAACACAAGAACAATTGCGCGAACAGTTGCGCCGCTACATCAAATGGCGAGCCTATCCGGAAGGCAAGGAGCCTATTATTGTTGGCGTGCCACAAGTTCCCTATATTCCCACCTATATCCCACTCCCTTTCTATCAACCAGACTCTCTTTCCTACATTGCTTACAGAAACGGAGACATGACGTTTTTCGATCCAAACTGCGTATGCGACGATAATGTAGAAGTAAGTCGCATCAAGAAACAAATCGCATTGCAGCGCGCCGGTGTAGAAAAACTTCTTATTGTACGTAGTGCTTTATATCACTATTATTTAGAGCACAAAAAACTGCCGGAAACGTTGGAAGGGCTGACGGGTCCCTATCCATCCAACTACCTGTCGCAAAATCCTTTTTCCCAGCTGGTGCACAGTGGAACATCTCTTGCCCTGGAAAATACGGGAATAATCTATCAGCCCGAACGTTTACGGTCAGAACAAGTGTGGAAGTCGATGGGCGAGGTGCTTCGTATCGGTGGCATGGCGGAACCAAGTATTGCAATCGAACCGCTCGAGATTACCGTTTATGAATCGTCGTTTCTCATGCTAGTAACAAGCGGGCCGTACCCGGTACGCTCATATGAGGTTGGTCTTGGGGCTGAGCAACGCACGCCGACAGGAGTTTATTCTATCAAACGCAAAATCAATCAGCCCGTCTCTCAAAGCGGCGTATACGGAACGCGGGGTCTTGTCCTTAGTATTACCGACTATGCTATCCATGGCACGAACATGCCAAGCTCTATTGGCAGGGCCGTATCCAAAGGATGTATCAGACTGCATAATAATCAGGTGGAAGAATTGTTTAGCATGGTTTCCCTAGGCACAAAAGTCACCATCACTAACGATGCGCCTTCTAACTATCGTCAACCAAATGCTTCGCCATTCTATCTAAAAGCACGCAAAGACGAGGAAACTCCAGGCATAGTCTATCATTGGAAGCACTAAGTAATCTAAGCAAATCTAAAAGAAAACAAAGAGGGCCGATATAGTTCGTTGCTTCCTAAAGAAAATGCACGAACAAGTATCGGCTCCTTTGTTTTTTATACGATTGATAATTCGATTGCGGATTATTTGCATATCCGGTGTCGGTGCGCATAAATCGCTGCCTGCGTACGGTCCTCCACGCCAAGCTTGCTTAATATATTGCTGACATGTGTCTTCACTGTTTTGATGCCTATGTACAGTTCCTCAGCAATTTCTTGATTCGACTTCCCTTCACCAAGCAGACGCAGTACTTCAAGCTCACGGTTAGTACACTGCTCATGCAATGGCGTTTCATCAGCAGTTCGCTGGCGAAAACGCGACATAATTTTGCCGGCTACCTGCGCTTCTAGCACCGGCTGGCCGCGGTGTGCCTGACGAATTGCCTGGGCAATCTCCGGCGCACGCGCCGTTTTTAGCAAATAGCTAAACGCTCCCGCTTCAATTACCGGATATACTTTCTCATCATCGATAAAGCTGGTCAACACGATAACCTTGCCTTCTGGATGAAGCAACTTCATTCGCCGGGTTGTCTCAATTCCGTCCATCCCCTCCATCACTAGATCCATCAAAATGATGTCAGGTTTCGTCTGTTCGGCAATTTTCAGTCCTTCTGCTCCACTGCCTGCCTCGCCAACGATCTCAATATCTTCTTCCGTCGACAAAAAAGCGACCAATCCCATTCTGACCATCTCATGGTCATCAATCAATAATACTTTAATAACTTCACTCATGCTATCTCCTCCGCTTCTCATCCTATCCGACAAACGGAACGGTTACCTCTATCATCGTGCCCCGGCCCGGGGCCGAGGATATAACCAACACGCCGCCAATCTCTGCAACACGTTCTTCCATCAATTTCATGCCATATGACGATGACTTCTTCTCTTCTCCTTCAGCGAAGCCAACACCATCATCCGTTATTCTAAGCCTCATCTGATTGTGTATCTGCACCAATTTCACTTCTACTTTCGTCGCCCTGGCATGGCGAAGTGCATTGGATATGGCTTCTTGAAGAATACGGAACAGATGGTCTTCCATCCCTTTTGAAAGAGCCGGAACCTCATCAATCTGCCAGGTGAAAGCAAGCGAATGCTTTGCTTCCAATTCGATAAGCAGACCCTCGATTCCTTCCCGAAGCGACTTCCCTTCCAATTGTGTAGGCCTGAGATGCAGAAGCAGCGCACGCATCTCCGATTGAGCGGCAGCAGCCATTTCTTCTACCAGCTCTACCTGTCGGCTCGCCTTCTCCGGATTCTGGCTCAACGTCCGTTTGACCGCAGCCATCGTCATGGATATAGCGAACAATTGCTGACTTACTGCATCATGCAACTCCCGTGCCAGACGCTGACGCTCTTCTGTTACCGCCGACTGTTTCACCTGTTCCGTAAGCTCAGCATTGTGGGCGGAAAGGCGTTGCAGGGAGATTACCTGCTGTTGAAAGCGAATCGTCATCTCGTTTAATCTCTCACCCAGCATACCGATTTCATCCTCCCCTAAATACGGTACACGGGTCGATAAGTTTCCTCTTTCAATCATCATGGCGGACTGAAGCAGGATTTCCACTCTTTTTTTCATCAGATTCCCGTATATATATCCAACACTTGCACCGATTAAACCGGCGATAAGACATAGAAACAAAAGCATAAGGAAAGCGAACAATAGTCCGGGAAATACAGGAAGGCTCCAGTCCAACTCGGTAAGCACCCATTGTCGTAGTGCCGGTACGACCGTCATCTCATACCAGATAAAGAAAAAGACAACACTCCCTGCACTCGCAGCGCCTACGCTGCCCCAAAGGGATTGTCGCATAAATTGCCATTGAATATTGGCCAGCTTACGCTCTGACACTTTACTCCTCCCCTATAGCTGAATGACATCAATATCGCCGATAAGCAAACTCACGACAAGCCGCACGCGCTTACCTGAATCAGGATAACCCGAGGTTGAAAGTGTCATGCTGCGGTTGATTCCTCCCTGTTTGTTTCCAAACACGTCAATATCACCGAAATTAACGTTTGCTGTTAGCGAAATATCCAAGTCATACGGCACGTAAATATCCACATCTCCGATCCATCCGTTAATGATAATGATGGTTTCACCGTCCGGAATGTAGGCGCGCGACAAGTCGATTTTTACGTCGCCAATGCCGTGCCATACGTTCATATCCTGCAGTTTCCAACGACTTCCGGTCAAAAATAAATTTCCAATAAGCGAGTGTTTATGCTGCGGGGAATGGAGCGAATACATACGCCTAAACGCTTCATCGTATTCTTTCGCATTCTCCGAGCGATTTTCCTGCTTTGCGGAAAAAGAAGAAGGGGGCTCCTCTCCCACTGGCTTTGGCGGTACCTCAACCTCAATTTCTTTATTTTTTCTTTTAATTAAACGGTAACCAAAATAAATGAACAAAAGAGAAAGCGTAAAACCCATAACGCGTCCCGGATCAATGTCCAACCAATACGCCAGGAAGCTGGTTACGCCGATAAACATCAAAAGTCCGCCGCCAATCCGTCTGCCCCGCTGCAACGACTTGAGTCCAAGATATAGAAAAAGAAACGGAAAGAGGCCCGCGGGGTTAAAATCTCTAAACCCCAGCATGTCAAATAAAATACCGACGCCGGCAAAAATAATCGCAATTCCAAACAAATATGAGAACAGTCGC
Organism: Aneurinibacillus migulanus; assembly: GCF_001274715.1. GTDB lineage: Bacteria > Bacillota > Bacilli > Aneurinibacillales > Aneurinibacillaceae > Aneurinibacillus > Aneurinibacillus migulanus. The sequence continues at coordinate 22,970 of NZ_LGUG01000002.1, forward strand.
GATCCTCTCGCCATTTCTCCACCTCCCAAACATAGTACATACACCATTTTCATAAATTATTGTGAAAGACAAAAGCAGCCATAGCCGAAACCTCCGGACTATGGCCGACACGTACGGTCTGATTCTTCTTTTTTATCTTAGCCTGCTTCCCTTTTACGTAAAACTGGCTACGGGTTGGTTTTATCTCCGTCTTGAGGCGGAGACATTCTCTTAACAACAAAAAAGTTTAAGCGTTTTCCAATCGAAACGCTTAAACTTTTATCCGTTTCTGTTCTTATTTTACTTCCATCCCCTCATCATCGCAAGCCGTTTGACAACTCTTGCGCGATGCACACCCGGCACATTACAACCAAAACCGATAATCATCGGAATAAAGGCTTTTCCATTCAGTCCAATCCTCCGATTCAGGTATCTCTCTATCTTTTGCTTTTACTGTTGTCATTGATAGCAATTATCATTTTTTTCTGATTATATGTAGTAAATAAGCATACGTAAACTAGCGTTCATAGAAAATAGTTACAAAATAAAGAAGGAAAGGCGCACAACCGCCTCTCCTCTTATATAAGCTTTATTCATTTGTCTTTTATTTTTTTACGCCGGATGCATGAAGCAGCTCCGCAAACACGGCTGCCATGTCCATATCTTTAAGGCCATGATTTGCCGCCGAAGCATATGATTGGTATGCAGCGGACGTAGCCGGAAGGACGCTGCCGTTTTTGTGTGCCTGTTCAAGCACAAGGCCAAAATCTTTTAGCATGTGTTTAAGCGCGAAAGCGGCCGGATATTCCTCTTTCGCCAAAAGTTCACGTTTAAAACCGAAGAATGGTGTCGCCACTGTTGTCTGCTGGATCATATCGAGCACTATATTGCGATCTAGGCCAAACTTCTCCGCTAGGACAAGCGACTCGCTAATTCCTTGCATAGTCATCCCAAGCAATAAATTGATGACAAGCTTCGCTTTCTCTCCGCTGCCATTCTCTCCAAAATAAAGGCTTGCCTTTCCCATTGCCTGGAATACGTCCTGCAATGTGTCAAACGCCTCTTTTGGACCACCTGCCAGAATGACAAGATTTGCGGTTTCCGCCGAATTTACGCTACCGGATACAGGAGCATCCAGCATAGTAATTCCCATCTCCTTTGCTGTATCCGCCAGCATGCATGAGGTATCGGGTGAAACGGTGCTCATATCTACCAGTAATGTTGGCGCTTCTATATAATCGAGGATACCATCATCGCCCGCAATGATCTCCTCAACCGCTTCGTCATTGGCCAGCATCGTAATCACAATATCTTTTTCGCGTACAGCGTCATCTAGCGACTGTGCCACTTCCAATCCATGTTCTTGCAAAGGAAGGGCTTTTTCATACGTGCGATTATATACAGTTACGTAAAATCCAGCTTTATGTAGGTTCAAAGCCATCGGCACACCCATATTCCCCAGGCCAATAAAACCGATTCGTTTACTCATATTTGTACTCTCCTTTAATACGTCGAAACTATCATTTTCTTTATGGATGCATACTTTTCCTATTATAACGTAAATGTACTATGGAAAGGGGAATCCTTCATAAAAAGCAGCTTAATGTATCAATACGAATAGCCCTATCCTTTCGAAAAAAACGACTGATTTCAGCAGAGTTTGTGCAATATGTATGATTTCAAGTCAATAATCCGCGGTCGTTCAAACTGCTCTAGCGTTTCATCCGTAATAATAAGTGAGACTGTCGAATCAGTTTCGTGCAGCGAGCCATAGCATGCCCCTCCCCTATGGATAGGATCATTCGTTCTCTCATTATGTTCATTCCCTCCTCTTTCTATTTATATTTTCCTACTTCTGACGTATGGTATTGCAAATAAACGCCCGGAAGGCATCTAGGCCTTCCGGACGTTTATTTCTCATCTTATCTATTTACTTTTCTGTCATTCTTTCAGATGCGCGTAACAGATCCAATTCTTCTTCCGCCAACTCCCTGTATTCTCCAGGCTCCAAATTTTCATCTAATACCAATCTGCCCATGGCAATCCGCTTTAAATACGTAACCTTTTTCCCTACCGCTTCAAACATACGTTTTACCTGATGATACTTTCCTTCATAAATAACTAGCTCAATCTCAGAGACATTTCCTTGGACAAGAATCGTTAACTCGGCCGGCAGCGTTTTATACCCGTCATCGAGCGTTACGCCTTTGCTGAACACCTTTCCATCTTCCTCTGTTACCCGCCCTTCAATCCGGGCAAAATACCGCTTTGGTACATGCTTTCTAGGCGACAGAAGCTCATGAGCCAGCTTACCATCATTTGTGAGCAGCAACAGTCCTTCGGTGTCTTTATCAAGACGGCCAACGGGGAATACTTCGAACGCAAAAAATTCCGGGTCCAGCAAATCGACCACGGTCTCTTCCACGATATCCTCCGTAGCCGAGATGACGCCTTGCGGCTTATTCATCATTACGTATACAAATTCTCGATAGCGAACAATTTCTCCGAAAATCTCCACTTCCTGCGTATCCGGGTCAACGTGCGCGCTACTGTCTTTGACCGGTTTTCCGTCTACTTTTACCGCTCCGCTCTTGCACAGTTTCTTAATTTCCTTGCGTGAACCATATCCCATATTGGAAAGCAGCTTGTCCAGCCTCATCGTATTCCACATCCTTTATTTCTCTTTCGTCCTTATCCCGCCTTAATGGACAGTAATCCCCCACTGCGTGAAGTTTCACTTTATCCGCCGTCTATCCAGCGCCATCCAGCAGGGTACATATTTTTTAGCGATGTGCCTATCCCTTTGGCCCAGCCAAGTGGATATCCGTCCACACACACTATATTCCAGCCTTTCTCAGCCTGGATCATCAGCGTCTCTCCCTTAACATATCGAATAACGTCCGGATCATCCGCTGTGAAATGAACCGTGCGTATCACATCCGTCGCCTGAAGTCCCATAGCAAACGCCTGGGAAGGCTCGAATCTTTTTTTCTTTATTGTACCCAACAGCCATCCCTGACGGGCGAGCCGGAGACGCTTCAAATCCGGGAGCCCTGCTGGAGATAAAAATACGCGGTCCTCATGCATCGTGAGCATAAAACGGCTATCTTCAAATCCTTTCCAGGACGGAAGCGTTTCTTTCACAAAAGTATAAAAATCGGCCAATTCTTTCTCCAGCGATTTCTTTCCTTTCGTCGCTAGGTTAGCCGGAGCAGGTTCTATTACTTCACCAGCTTTCTGCAATAAAGCGACATAATGACCTTCCCCTTTTACGCGATGCGGCCATAAACGCGCAGTTCTGCTTACCTGCGCATATGAAGCAGGATCTCTCGTCCATTCAGGTCTTCCCTTCTCCCAACCCTCATGCATATGCACCGGAACGACGGAGAAGTCCGGATGCTTGTCCAAAAACTCCGCAATCATCTGTTCGTTTTCTTCCGGTGCAAACGTACATGTAGAATAAAGCAAGCGGCCACCTGGACGCAGCATACGCGCCGCATCTACAAGAATCGAACGCTGCATCCCGCAGCACGTCTCAATAGCTGTCTCACTCCAGCTTTTAATCATATCCGGTTCTTTGCGGAACATCCCTTCACCTGAACATGGTGCATCAACGAGTATTTTATCGAAGTACTCAGGGAAAGCTACAGCCAATTTATCGGGAGTTTCATTGGTCACAATTGCATTGCGGACTCCATATAGCTCAACGTTTTTCACCAGTGCCTTTACCCGATTTGGGTTGTTATCATTTGTTACAAGGATGCCTTCTCCTTGCATGGATGCAGCCAATTGTGTTGTCTTGCCGCCAGGCGCTGCACATAAATCAAGAACTCTCTCCCCCGGACGAGCGTCCAGTATAGAGGCTGGAGACATCGCGCTCGGTTCCTGGATATAATACAAACCCGCATGGTAATACGGATGTTTTGCCGGTCGCAAATTCTCCGGATAGTAGAAGCCATCTTTCGTCCAGGAGACTGGGGAAAGGGGCCAATCTATCCGCGCAAGAAGAGCGTCCGGAGAAAACTTTAATCGATTCACTCGCAATCCCTGCTTGCGGGGTTCCGCATACGAAGCAACAAATGCCGTATACTCCTCTTCGCCAAGCAAGCTCTTCATTCTCGCTGCAAAAGCATCAGGGATGTTCATCCATCCTCTTCCTCCTTCGATTTTTCACAGAAAAAGGAGGGAGCCGCGCTCCCTCCATCTATTTATCCCGCCTTGACGGGAAGTCATACCCCACTGCGTGAAGTTTCACTTTATTCGCGTATCTATCTGTTATTTCTATTCGTCGGCACCAATCTCTTCTTCCTGCAATTCTTGCCGGCCGCCTTCGTACCAATGATCCAGTACCCGGGCTTCCAGCACCTTACAATCAATGTAATTGGCTTGTTGCTCGGTGAACAAGTGCTTCCATTCCACCTCAAGATCTCTTGCAAGGCGAACGACTGTCAGGAGTTCCTGCCATGCCACATATCGTTTGTACCAAAAAAACTGGGGATGCTCATTCATATACGGATACAGGTCGTCAAACTCTGTATGCTTACAATCCAGCGCACGCTCGAAATGTGTCTTGGCATTGGAAAGTTGCTCTTCAAAAAAACGGGCGATATCCCGACTTGTAGTCATAACAACCCCTCCTTATCTTCTCCTTGTTCTCCATTATAACAAATCCTTATCCGTTTGCGGACATTTCTTTACAGTTACGGAGTGCTACCTTCACCCGAAGCATTGCGCCCGTTGCCATTTCCATTGCCTCTGCCTGTTCTTTCGTTATTCTGCCTCGGTGGGATGATTCCTCCGTCCGTCCCCTGCTCGTTCTGGTCATTCGGATTCACCTGACCGGGATTTTGCTGATTCGGATCGGTTGTATTCGAGTTATTCGGATCGGTCGATTGATTCGGATTGTTCGGGTCCTCCAAATTCGGGTTATTCGGGTCTGTCAGCTGCCCCGGATTGTTCGGATCATCCGGATTCGGGTTGTTCGGATCGGTCGACTGATTCGGATCCGTCTGTTCGTCCGACTGTGGCTCTGGCACCGTTATGGTTGCCATATTAGACATATTTCCTTCTTCTCCTGTCTCTGCGTTATATGGCACGACCACATACGTATACATTTTGCTCGAATCGAATGCATCCGTATAGCCCGACGATCCGGTTTCAGCAATCATTTCTTTCTCGGCCGGCGATCCAAGGAAACGGTACAGACGATATTTGACCCGATTATCCTTTGTACCTCCCCAATTGATGTTTACACTTTGACCGGTTTCATCAACTGTGGCACTCAAATCTCCAATCGACGGAAGTGATACCGGCGGCTCCGCAGTCTTCACGCCTTCAGGACGCTCGAAATCCTTACGTTCTTTGTCCTCCATCGCTTTCGCCATGACTTTGCTGAACAAGGCAGCAGGCTCTGCTCCTCCGGTCGTCCGCAGGTGGTATTTATCGTTCGTTACATCGTACCCCATATAAATCGAGCCAACATAGTCCGGCGTATAGCCTACAAACCACGCGTAACGGGTACCTCTTGAAACCTTCTTGCTGTCATACTGCTGTGTTCCGGTTTTCCCGGCTAACGGATGACCGAACCGTGCTTTTCTTCCGGTTCCTTCCCTTACCGCGTTTTGCAGCATCTCTGTCATATAATAAGCTGTTTGTGGGCTTACCACTTGCGTCTCATTCTTCTCCTCCGGTATGATAACACCGCCATCACGAGAGATGATTTGTTTAATAACATGGGCTTTATTCATCTTGCCGTTATTGGCAAAGGCGGAATACGCCTGAGCCATTTGAATCGGCGTTGCCCCTTTCTGCATACCGCCGAGCGCGAGCGACAGGTAATTCTCTTCTTCCGGCTCCGGTGTAATGCCAAATTTCTTCAGATAGCTCACCCCGGTAGACAATCCGACTTCATTCAATGTCCACACCGCCGCCGCGTTTCGCGATTCGACAACTGCCTTATTCATCGTAATGCTTCCGGCGTACCCTTCATTTCCGTAGTTTCTCGGTGTCCAGTTTTGATATTTACGATATGTCTTTTTCTCGTCTTTCACCATCGTGTATGGTGTCCAGCCTTTTTCAAGCGCCGGTGCATAGTCGATGAGCGGCTTGATGGTCGAACCTGGCTGCACCTTCATCTCCGCCCGGTTTAATCCTTTTGTTACATAATCGCGCCCGCCTACCATGGCAGTGATGCCCCCGGTCTTCGTCTCCATGATGACCATGGCTGATTGAACCTTCGGATCGGTACCGCCCGGGAAGTTTCTGTCCTTTTTATACTCTTCAAACATCGCTTTCTGTGCCTTGCTGTCCATGTACGTAATGATTTTGTAGCCACCATAATACAATTGATCTTCCGTAATGTCCCGTCTTTCAGCTTCATCAGTTAAATAATCGATATATGCCCGATACTCCTCGCTAACCCTTGAATTGCTAGGCAGATTATCCTGCACCTTCAACGGCTTCTTCTGAGCTTGTTCTTTCTGTTCCGCTGTAATGAAGCCGTTCTTCTCCATTAGAGAAAGGACAAGATTGCGTCGCTTTAGGGAATTATCCGGATGTGCAACCGGATTGTACGTATTCGGTGCCTTCGGCAGCGCAGCCAGTGTCGCTCCCTCTTCCAATGAAAGCTGTTCAACCGATTTTCCGAAATAATATTTCGATGCGGCCTGTATGCCTACCCTTCCTTTTCCTGCATAGAAGGCGTTTAAATACATTTCCATAATTTGCGGTTTGGAATATTTGCGCTCCAGATTCATTGCAATCATAATTTCTTTCGTTTTCCGCATGAATGTTTTGTCATGGGAGAGGAAGATATTCCGGGCCAGCTGCTGGGTAATCGTGCTTGCTCCTTCTGCTTTGCTTCTGCTGATAATATCTTTGACAACCGCACGGCCGATCCCGATTGGGTCGATACCGTTATGCTCATAGAAGCGGTTGTCTTCGGTAGCGATAAATGCGTCTACAACATGCTTCGGTATTTTATCGAATGTTACAAGCTGCCTATCATCCGTTCCTAATCGGGCGATTTCTGTTTTACCATCCGAAGCATATACTTTGGATGTTTCCTTTAATTCCAGCTTGCTCTCGTCAATCATCTGGTTGCCGGCCACATACAACGCCGAACATCCGCCGATACTTAAGACGAGGAAAAGCGCAGTCATAAAGATGATAATGCCCCAAGGCCCTCTCCAAAATGACTTCCGCTTTTTCGCTGGCTTTCTTGATCGTCGTTTTTCCATGTTTCGTTTAACCCCCTAATAATGTACAGAAGGATAACAACAATACATAATAATACACATACTTATACAGAACAAAACCGCAAAAAGTTGCAAAAAATCGCATACTTTCTTCCTGATCCCCGAAACGAAAAAAGAGCCGTGGCGCAGGCTCTTTTTCTCTCTATACGTCTAAATCATTACGTTTCGCCTGTTGCAGGATCATCATCGCAGCACGAAATTCATCCACATCGATCATGCTTTCCTGATATAGTTCGCGCAATTCTTCTTCCCACATCTCATAGTCGGTTAGCCTGTCTCCCATGTAGATGACAATGCCAAACCGGCGAAGCAATGCTTTTACATCCAGAATATTATTGATTCCATCCATTGAACGGATCGCTACCCTTCATATCCTTCCTTTCGGTATTCTACAACAACTTCCGTTCCAAGTCCACCACGAGCATTCCATAGCGCTTCTACTCGCATATATAGCGGATCGGCCACTTTTACGAGATCTTCCAGAATTTTATTTGTCACATGCTCTTGGTAAATACCTACATTTCTGTATGAAGTCAGGTAGAATTTGAGCGATTTCATCTCGATAAGCTTTTCGTTCGGAATAAAAATAATTTTAATGTCTGCAAAATCTGGTAGACCGGACCATGGGCACACGGAAGTGAATTCATTCGTCGGAATCGTTACTTCTGTTTTCTTACCTATATATTCATATGGAATGGTTTCCAGAATCTCCTCCATAATAGCAGAACGCTCCTGGGTATCAAAGCGAATTTTATTGTATTTATCATAATCGTGTTGTACTTGACTCATTATTTATTCATCCTTTCTGATAAGAAATTGGGTCTTTAGCTCCTGCTTCCGCAAATCCTTTCAAACGCAGGCGACAACTGTCACATTCACCACAGGCTTTTGCACCACCTTGATAACAGGACGTACTAAGTTCATACGGGACACCTAGCGTAAGTCCCCATTCAATGGTTTCTTTTTTCGATAAATGCGCGAGCGGCGCTTCAATACGAATACCCGTACCCTTAACGCCTGCTTTCGTAGCTAATTGCACTGTCTCATTCATCGAACGGATAAACTCAGGGCGACAATCCGGGTAACCGCTATAATCTACGGTACTTACCCCGATGTAGATTGCCTCCGCTCCTACTACTTCCGCATAGGCTGCGGCAAGCGAAAGAAAAATCATGTTGCGAGCCGGGACGTATGTGGCCGGTATGTCTTCCTCGTCTTCCGCATTCGCCTGTACGACCGGTACTTCAATGTTTGTATCGGTTAACGCGCTGCCTCCAATTTGCCCCAGAAAATCCAGATTGACAAGCCGGTGAGCCGGTACACTATAAAAATCGGCTACTTTCTTGGCCTGTTCAACCTCTCTGTTATGTCGCTGTCCATAATGAAAGGTGAGCGGATACAGCTCATATCCTGCATCTTTGGCAATGCCCATACACGTCGTACTATCCAAACCGCCGCTCAATACGACGACCGCTTTTTTTTCCATAATGTCTCCCTCCTTACACACCTCGTGCTTCCGGGTCCCAGATTACTTTATGAATCTGCATATTCAACCGGGCTTTTCCCTCCTGCGGCCGGTGTCGAAGAATAAGCGTCACCAGGTCAGCAGGCGGCATCGTCTCCCATACCGGGCTAAACAGTGCAGTAGCCCGGGTCGGATACCGCGTCAGAATATCCAGTGCATGAAAGAAGTCTGCTTCGTCGCCGACGACAAACTTGACTTCATCCTGCGGTTCAAGAATAGAAAAATTCGAAAGATGCATCTTCGCTGTCTCTCCGCTCGCCGGCAGCTTGTAATCCATAACAAAACGAACTTTTCTGCCCATGCTTCCATCCCGTTCACGCAGCAAGCTAAATGGCATCAGATTAATGGCTCCATTCGTCTCGATATGAATATCCCACACAGTCGGCAACTGCGACAGATGATAAACGAGTGCCTGGGACTTCAACCCATGCATAAGCGGCTCCCCACCTGTCAGGCAAATAACTCCATGCCCGTACGATGCAGTCTGTTCTACAATCTCCTCAATGCTTGCGGTGAATGCCGCTTTCTCCGGCGCATAACTGTAGGGCGTATCACACCAGGTACAGCGTAGATTGCAGTTGAATACACGCACGAACGTAGTCGGATATCCTGCCATCCTGCCTTCACCCTCTACCGTCTCGAACAGTTCGACCATCGGCAACTTGAAGTCTCTGCGAAGCTCCTTCATATCAATCATCACTTTCCATCCATTCCCGTTTCAACGTGGCGTAGCTGGTCGGTGTCTCGTACAATACTAATTCCTCAATACGTGTGCCGTGCTCTTTCCAGCCACGGCGCTCCATCTCCCCGTCGATTTGCTCCCATATCCATACAATCATGTTCTCTGCCGTCGTATTCATAGGAGGGAGTACCTCATTTAGGTATTTATGGTCAAGCTGTGCCTTAATCGTATCTTCGTACACTTTCTTGATGTCTCCGAAGTCTACGCAAATACCGATATCATCAACAAATCCACTTACTGTAATCATCAATTTGTACGTATGACCATGCAAGCTTTTACATTTTCCTTCATACAGATGAAGGTGATGTGCGGAATCAAACGTAAACTCCTTCGTAAGCGCTACCCGGCGCCGATGGTAGCGCAGCTGTTCCGGCTGAATGTCTTTGTATAGTAGCTGCACGCTACGCGGAATGTCGAATCCGGACATGTATATTTCCTCCTGCCTATTGTAAACTTTTGGCGCACCTCCGGAAAATAAAAACGGGACTCCCAAAATGGCAGTCCCGTTTTTTGTCTTTGTTACAATAAAAAATCCCCTTCACCAGGGGATAGAATAGACAATACTCCGGTGGTATTTTTAACGTTGGTTTCGCCACACAACAACGATGTATTCAATTACACCTGTTCATTATACTGGATGTTCTGTTAAGAATTCAAGCAAAAAGTCATATAGATTCGGATTGGCCGCCAAAATGCTGCTGCGTTCCCCAAACGGAATCTCGCTACCATCCAGTGTCGTAATTCGGCAGCCTGCCTCCTGGACAAGCAGCAGACCTGCACCATAATCCCATGGATTTAGTCCGAGGCTAATATAGGCATCTAATCTTCCTACTGCTACATAAGCCAACTCCAGCGCAGCCACGCCATAGACGCGAACCCCGCGCGAACGATGAGCAAGATGCTGTGCCTTCTCCGAAAGACCGCTTTTCATCGCCCGCCGATTCCAGAACAGACTCGTTGACCATAGTGCTTCTTTCATTTCTTTATTTCGTTCCACTTGCAAAGGACTGTCATTAAGGAACACTCCGCCCCCACGTTCGGCATAGAACATCTCTTTACGGGTCGGATCATAGACGACGCCCACCTGGCATACGCCTTTATGATATGCGGCAATAGATATACAATAATTCTGTTGCTGATGAACGAAATTCGTCGTTCCATCAATCGGGTCTACCATCCAAACCGTATCGAAATCAGCCGGTTGACAGGCTACAAGTCCCTCTTCACCAAGCACCCCGTGCTCGGGATACTTTTTAATAATCTCATCTATTACCATTTGCTCCACCGCCCGGTCAACAGAAGTGACCAGATCGGACGCAGAAGATTTATACGTGACTTCCAATGGACGGGATAGCATATCTTCGATAAGCTTTTCTGCGCTTCGCGCACAGTGCTTTGCCAGCAATCCCCATTCTTTTATTTCCGTATTCTGCAAGGTTCTCGCCTCTCATTTTCGTTTCATCTTTCTTCTTATAACTTTACCCCATTTATCCAACGGGTATAAAGCAAATTTTTCTCAACTGCATAATCAGGTGTTTTTCTGATGTTTTTCTCGCTTTCGCGTTTGAATTATGGTACTTTTCAGATATAAAGTGAAACTTCACGCAGTGGGAGTTTTCTTCACCTTCCACTGCATGTTAGTTGAACATATTGAACCTTTAGGGGCAGTTTATCGCCCACCTATACTTCCTCGATTTCTCCAGATTTTTAGATGGAAGATTACTGCCCGTTAAGGCGGGATAAACAGAGCAAAGGGGGATGTATCATGACATTTAACTGGCATGCCGCATGTGAAATGCACTGGAACAAGATGTCAGCCCACTGGCAGGCCAACAGTGAGGAAATGTGGGAGACGGGCAGCCGCAAAATGATTCTACCTGTATTGTCCCAATATATTCGCCCAGAGTTCGGCCCGATACTCGACGCTGGATGCGGTGACGGATATGGCAGTGCAAAGCTGGCGGAACAGGGCTTTAAAGTGATAGGGCTTGATATCTCTGAAGAAATGATAAACAAAGCAAAAGCACGAAAAAAACCAGAGCTTGCACTTTCATTCGTAAAAGCAGACCTGCGCGAACTGCCGTTTGAGAAACACTTCTTCCAGGCAATTCTGGCGATAAATGTCGTGGAATGGACCGATGATCCACGTGAAACATTACTTACCCTGCGGCGGCATTTGCATCCCAGAGGCATGCTCGCGCTTGGTATTCTCGGCCCGACCGCTGCACCTCGTGAACACGGATACCGACGCTTGTATGGAGAAGATGTCATACTTCATACTATTATGCCCTGGGAATGCGGACGGCTGCTTCAAGAAAACGGCTACGAAATCATTCATCAGGAAGGCGTTTATAAACGTGGCGTCACGCCGGAAATGACAAAGGTGCTGTCAACTGAATTGTGTCAGGCACTCAGCTTTCTATGGATGTTTTATGCCCGTCCGCTTGAAACATAGCAGGTGTATACAGACTTTTGGAAGAATTTCTTTTGCATGTGAGCAACTTAACGTCTTACTAACCGTCTAACCTGATAACAATATGCGAAATCCACGTTAAGAAAGGAACATGCACACAATGAGGTGGCAACGTATCGGGGCTTCCCTCTTCATCGTGGGAAGCTTACTAGCAGCGGGGACAGGCTGTTCATCCATAGACACGAACGCTTCGTCCGCACAAACCGTCGAAGCAAAGAACTGGGTCAAACAACAAATGAAAACTAAACAAACCTCGATTAGCGAATGGGAGAAAGCGGCCGCACACGCTAAATCTGCTCCGGCTGACCAAGCCATTGCACAACTCGCCGTTAATATTCTCTCGAAAAATGTCGCCTCTCTTATCGAAGAGAACGGCAACAACAAGCCGGCGCTTCTCGCAAGCGTAATGAAGAAGGAAAATCAAACTAAATCGACGAACTTGCCGTCTCTTGCATCGCTTGCACTAAAAGAAAAAAGCCAGTTGGATAGTGGAAAAACAATGTACCGTCTGGAGGGCCGCGTCTTTACTTCTGTTCCTGACAAGCTCTACCCCGTCACCATTATCGTACGAGTGGACAAACAAGGCGAAATTGAATACTTTGAAATTGAAAAATAGCAAAGAAGGCGCAAAAATAAGTCTGTTCTTTTCCTCAAACAATTGCGTAACAAGGAAAAGAAAGGACGTTATTTTGCGCCTTCTTTGTTTTAATGGCGTTTTACTGATTGCATCCTTTCCAGTGTTGCAATCCGCTCGCAAACCGTTTCCGCCAACGTATTGTCTTTACTCGACCTGTCTCCTTTTGCTTCTGAGCGGCAATTCTTCGGATCGCGCCTGGACCGGACTGTAATTCGGATGCTCCTCGATAATGCGGCGCATATTATCCAGCCAAGCACTGATGCCTGCGATTTTATCCAAATCCTTATTGGTGAAAATCGTGCGCTGGAAGTACGGCTGCAGCTCATACATCCGCTCCTCTAGATTCCGATCGAAGTTGTTCCAGATCATCATCTGCCGTACTTCCTCATTATTCTTCATCACATCACGAATCCAATAGTATTGCGACTGACTATCACGGATTATCTCGTATGCCTTACGCTGATCGCTCGCATACCGTTCTTCCATTACCCATTGCCTCTCCCGTTTACTGTGCGCGAAATACGCGAGAAAATGGATAACGGTCGCAATAAATAACGCCAGCGTAAACACGAAGCCCGTATAATACATCCAATCCGGGAGATACATTGAACTTAAAAGCCCTATGCTTAAATGATAGCATAGCGAAATAACCCAGAAGGCGATAATAATAGGATTCGGACGCGTCATGCGCGCTTCGACTTTCTGAACGGGCCGGACGGAAATGGTAGTGAACGCTTGTAGATATGCATCAAGAAAAATGACGCTTAAGAAAAACAGCCCCGCTTCCAGGCCGATTCGCTTCGTATAATCGACTGGAACTTTAACGAAATAAAGAAGAATGTAAATGATAACTATGTACAAAAACGCAAACGCCGCCCACACCAGGGAGCGTCCGCCTTTTCGTTTCTCTTTGCGTTGACGGTATTTATCCACGCGTGAAAGGGGCTCCAAGCTGTATCACCATCTTTCTCTATCTTTCTTACGATTTGGCGGTCTCTTCTTACATAATACAATTAATGACTACATGTAAAGGTCGGAAAGTACGATTTTTCAAACCTTTATACAAACAGAAGGAAAGCCTCTACATTACGCAGAGGCCGTCGTTGTCGATTGTCTGTCTTTTTTTATTTTACCACTAATCAGAACGCCTGCAACTATCACTGCAATAACAATCCACTTCACAACCGGGTTTTCGTTAAAGAATGGAAGGATGAAACCTTCCGAGAGTATCATCTTTGCAGACGTATAAGCAAGTACGCCTGCTCCGATATAAATAAGGGAAGGAAAGCGATCCATTAGCTTGATAATAACCTGACTTCCCCAGACTACAAGCGGAATGCTAATGAGTAGTCCGAGCACCACCATACCGGTATGTCCCTGTGCAGCACCGGCTACCGCCAGTACGTTATCAAGGCCCATCATGACATCCGCAATGACAATGGTGCGGATCGCGCCGAACAATGAAGAGCTGCTCTTTATGTTTTCCTCTCCTTCTTCACCGATGAGCAGCTTATACGCAATCCAGACGAGAATGATGCCACCGATAAGATGAAGACCAGGGATTTTCAGCAGCCAGACAACAAAGATTGTAGCTACTGCACGAATCGCAATCGCGCCTACCGTCCCCCAGATAATCGCTTTCTTCTGCTGTTCCTTCGGCAGATTGCGAGACGCGAGTCCGATAACAATCGCATTGTCGCCAGCAAGTACCAGATCAATAATAATAATGGAAAAAAGCATCGAGAAAAATTCCGTAGACAAAAACTCCATTGACCATTCCTCCTCTTTAAATTCAAATCGTGCAAAGACAATGAAAAAAGGAAAAAAATACCTATTAAAAACACAAAAAAGACCCGGCCGAAAAAACGGCACAGGTCTTGCTTACAACATCATATGCTGCCGATAGAGCCGGGGTCCCCGCCAAGGTTCCCGTAATGACGACACTATCGTTCTCAAAGCTACTCCCCTATGGGCTATTCTGTTATTTATAAAATACACCCATCAAACCCATGTGTCAATCCATAAAGTCAAACTTCCATCAGCTTAGAATTCTTCATCCCCCGTTGATGGTTCCGTTGGACCAGGATAAATTGTTCCTTGTAGTAGACGGTCCCGAAAATGATTGAATAGACATTTTTTTTATCATACCATTATAAGGAGATTACCATTCCACGAAAGAGAGGGTTCGATTATGCCATCCGTCGATTCATTCCTCAACCCACGTCTCAAGCAAGTGGAAAGCCTTTACAAAGCGTCCTCGGAAGCTTACTGGCAGGCCACAACCACAGGAGAAGAGAAATATGAACAACAATATATTGGATACCGGCAGGACCTGATTCGTCTATTCTCTAATAAGGAAGACTATGCAATATTGAAAGAATGGCTGGCTAATGAAACATTACAGAAGGATTTGCTGTTATACCGGCAACTTGTTTTACTTGAACACGAATATATCCCTAATCAACCGGATGCAGACCTGCTTTCTGATATCGTACAGAAAGAAAGCGAAATTGAGGGCGAATTCACCCGTTTCAGAGTCTCCCTCGACGGGCAAACCGTATCAGACAATGAGATTCAGGATATCCTCCAGAATGAAACCGATTCGACGATCCGACGCAAGGCATGGGAAGCCAGCAAACAGATTGGTTGCCAGGTAGCGGAGCGCGTTATTGAACTCGTTAAACTTCGTAATCGTGCTGCCCAAGAAGCCGGATTTAAGAATTATTATGCAATGTCTCTCCATCTTCAGGAATTGGACGGAAGGGATTTGTTCTCGATTCTTGCTAAGCTGGAAAAAGAAACAACCGAACCATTCCGTCGGGCAAAGCGGAAGCTGGATGGGCAGTTGGCCCGCACATTCAAAATCTCTACAAACGAAGTCATGCCTTGGCATTATGCGGACCCCTTCTTCCAGGAAGCGCCACCACCGGAAAACGTACAGCTTGACCCGTATTTCAAAGAAAAAAATATCATCGAGATTACGAAACACTTCTTCGCTGATATCGGGCTGGACGTCGAGGATATCCTGCAACGTAGCGATCTCTTCGAGCGTCCAAACAAAAATCAACATGCCTACTGTATCGATATCGATCACAGCGGAGACGTCCGGGTACTGGCTAATATCCGTGATAATGAGTGGTGGATGAGCACGATGCTGCATGAGTTTGGGCATGGGGTTTATGACAAATACATCGACCGGACATTGCCGTATCTACTGCGCACCCCCGCCCATACGCTTACAACAGAAGCTATCGCAATGTTCATGGGACGCCTGACTAAAAACCCTGAATGGCTTACACTGTATGCGGACGTTCCAAAACAGGAAGCCGAAAGACTAGGGAAGGAACTGGAAGAATACTTAAGCTTAAGCATGCTCATCTTCGTACGCTGGGGGCTTGTCATGGTGCACTTCGAACACGAAATGTACCATGATCCAGATCAAGATTTGAATGCATTATGGTGGTCGCTTGTCGAACGTTTCCAATTGATTAGAAAGCCAGATCGACGGAACGAACCGGACTGGGCCGCCAAAATCCATATCGGTACCGCACCCGTATATTATCAGAATTATATTCTGGGTGAGCTAATGGCTTCTCAGTTGCATTTTATGATAGTAGACGAGTTGCGAAACGATTCCTATCTAAAGAAGAAGAGCACAGGTGCCTATCTTATCCGTCGCATTTTCCACCCAGGCGCTCAGATACCCTGGTATGAATTGCTAAAGAATGCCAATGGTGAAGGACTAAATCCGGATTATTTCATCAAACAATTCATACGATAACATAACAGCATAAACAAAGGCACTATCGTCAGATGACGGCAGTGCCTTTGTTAGGTGAGCCAGCTATTTCTCCACGACATATCTTGCTAATAGAAGTGTTTCATACTTTCCTTTTAATGACCGTTAACTTGATCTACATGTGCAATGTGTTTCCGTCCAAAAGCAACGACCAGCATAGCCAAAAATACAAATATAGCACCAGTTACGAAAGGAACATGCGAAGTATACGCTTCAGCCAGCTTATTTGCCAGCCAAGGACCGATTGCCCCGCCAATGAAACGAACGAAACTGTATGCTGCCGAGGCCGTAGCGCGTTCTACTGGTGCAACCTGCATAACGGCTGTAGTGATTAATGTATTATTGGTTCCCAGAAATAAGCCTGCAATAATAACAGAAACAATAATAACTGTTCTTGAATCTGTCCAAATTCCCATTGCCAAAAGAGTTAATGCAAACAAAATTAACATCGCACACATTGATTTAATCGTTCCAAATCTAGCTTGCAGCTTTGGAGCAACAAAGACAGATGTAATGGCGAGGCAAAGCCCCCATCCAAGAAACACATATCCCAGCCCATGCTCGTCCAATCTCATTACGAATGGGGCGTATGCCATTAATGTGAAAAATCCAATATTATAAAGGAATGCTGTAAGTCCAAGCCTGAATAATCCATGAAATTTTAATGCTTTGATTGGATCAAGGATAGAACTTTTCACTTTCGGTTTTGCAACCTGAGGCATTTTCAATAAAAGAGCAAAAAAAGCTATAATCATTAGCACGCTTACCCCATAGAACGGACCGCGCCAGGAAATGGACCCTAACTCTCCACCAAGCAACGGGCCTACGGAAATACCAAGTCCGATAGCTGCTTCATATAAAATGATTGCTTTAGTAGTTCCACCTACAGATAAACCTACTATCGCAGACAACGCTGTAGCAATAAATAATGAGTTACCAAGTCCCCATCCGCCACGGAAGCCGACAATTTGCCATATTCCGTTTGAAGAACCCGCCAGTGCTGAAAACACTATTATAAATATAATACCGGTTAATAAAGTCCATTTAATGCCAACCCTGCTGGAGACAACACCAGTGATCAACATTGCAATCCCAGTAATTAAGTTATAGCTTGAAAATAATAAGGAAACTTGGCTTGGAGTGGCATGAAGTTTCTCTGCAATCGCAGGCAAAATAGGATCAACAAGTCCCAATCCCATAAAGGAAATGATTGTGGCGAAAAAAATAACCCAAATAACAAGCGGCTGTTTGGCCGACTGGTTATGGGCACCAAGTGATTGTGCTGAACCAGCATTCATTCATTAATACCTCCTTTTTGTTTGACAATCGAGGGGAGAAACGGGTCTACGACCCCAATCCCCTCGATTACCAAAAAGGTAGCGAACACCTTGATGCCTCTCTTACTTTTTGTTAATTCCACTGTCTCTCACTCCTCCATGCAATTCTTTGATGCAAATCTGTATCCCTTCTCTTATTCCTTATTTGTATACTGATAGCTCCTAGTTAACGGCAACGTATTGTTGACGTCTTTCGAAAAGAGAATCTGGTGAATGTTCAGGCCGCCGATGCGGAAAAAAGCCGCAGCTGATCGTAAGTACAACCGCCACATCCGGACAAACCGTTCCCCATACATCTCCCGGATTTTATCTTCATTCCGGTCAAATCCTTCTGCCCACCGATCCAGTGTCATCGCATAATGCAGGCGGAGGCTTTCTACATCAAGCGTATGGAAATTGTATTCAGGCAACAGATGAATAATCTCGCGTAATGAAGGAATATAACCACCTGGGAAAATATATTTTGAGATCCATGGATCGCCAGGCTCTTCCTTCATGTGCGTAATCGTGTGCAATAGCATAAGTCCTCCGTCTTTCAAAAGAGTTTGTACGGTTTTCATGAATTCGGAGTAATGATCACGACCGACATGCTCAAACATTCCTACGCTTGCGATTTTATCGAAGGTACGGTTTGTTTTTGGAAGGTCATGGTAATCCATTAGTTCTACCTCCACTTGTCCGATCAGATCTAATTCAGCAATACGCTCCCTCGTCTTCCTGAATTGTTCCTCACTTAGCGTAACGCCAAGAGCCTTGACTCCATACTGCTGAGCAGCTCGGATAATCAGCCAGCCCCATCCGCTTCCGATATCAAGTAGCGTTTCTCCTTCCTTCAGTTGTAGCTTTTTCAGGATGTGATCAATCTTCTGCAATTGTGCTTCTTCTAGCGTGTCCTCAGGCGTTTTAAAATACGCGCACGAATAACTCATCGTCTTATCGAGCCATAGCGAATAGAAATCATTGCCCACATCGTAATGATGCTGCACATTCTCTTTCTGTTTACGCATACTAAGCTTGGGAAGCCGGGCAAGCGTCTCTGTCCATATCACGCTATGGTTAGAAGTAGCTGCGCGTATCAACTCTTCGATCTCGCCTTCTAGCTCGATCGCTTGATCCATGTACGCCTCACCAAAAGCTAGGGACGGCTGCTTCACAAATGAGGTAAATGGGATTTGTTCATTGAACGTGAGCGTAAAACGTGGAGTACCTTCCCCATACAGTTCTTCGTTTCCATCCCAAAAAACCACCCGAAATGGAACTGATGTAATCTTGCCAAAAAATTGTTGGAATAAATATTTTTGCATTTTTCATCGCTCCTCTTCCATAAAATGAAACTTCACTCAGTGAGGGGTTTCGCACGTCCCCCCGCTGAGTGTTAGTTAAGCTTATCGAACCTTTAAGAGCAGTTTATCTCCACTTAAACTTCCTTAGTTTTTTCATGTCTTGATGCGGGAATATTACTGCCCGTTAAGGCGGGATAAATTTGGTTATATATCAGTATAGAAAGATAAAAACAAAAACAGACCTTTTTAGCATTAATATAGTTTCCTTAACTAATTATATATGTAACTTTTTATATATAGAAGGATGTTTTTTAGTATACTGCCACACACTTGAATATGTCAATATTTATATATATAATTTTATACATATCAACTACTATGATTTGGAGGATGAACATGAATGCTTTAGGCTATGCCTTACTTGGCATGCTGATGCGCAAGCCCTGTTCGGGCTATGAATTAACACAACTGTTGGAAGTATTCTGGCAGGCAAAGCACAGTCAGGTATACCCGTTACTCACAAAATTGGAACAGGATGGACTTGTAACATTCGTACATGTAGAGCAAACCGGGAAGCCGGATAAGAAAATATATTCCATTACAGACGAAGGTCAGACATTGCTTACGCAATGGGTGACTAAGCCATCTGCTCCACCAGTTATCCGCGATGAATTTCTTGCCAAGGTGTATGCTATCGGATTAACAGATACGAATACAGCAAAGCGTTTATTTCGTGAGCGTATCTTTTCTTTTGAAGAGAAAGTTGCGTTTCGTAAAGAGGAGATTTCACAGATGCAAGAAGAATATGGAAGCGAACTTGAACAAATCACATGCAGGCATTTCGGACGCTATCTACTGTTTCAACGAAAGCTCAAGCTAGAAGAGGAAGAAATCGCCTGGTGTCATTGGGTACTCGGCCTGTTAGATAATACCAAAATAAATGCAACCGCAAAAAAATAACGACACCGGGAAGCGGGCGACTCCCTCTCTGCATACAAAAACCGGGAGAACGGTTTTAGATGCCGTCTCCCGGTTTTATATCGCTACTTTTTCTTTCGCTTTTTGTATATATCTTGCAGCGCTTTGCGACGTTCCTTGCGTTGCTGCTTTTCCTTTTCCCATTTTATTTTCTTCTTATAGCCCGGTTTAACCTTTGCTGGCTTCGCTTTTGCGCGACCACCCGCCTTTTTAGGTGCCGGTTTTTTCGGTGCAGTGGAGTCCTTATTCTCTTCTTCTTGAATAGTCATTTCTGATTCTACAGCCTTTCTACGCAGCTTGCGCTCCTCACGCTGCTTCCCGCCGAGAAACTTCTGCTCGGCTCCGCCACTGATGGCACGGGAGAAGCGATCGAACCATTGTTTCTGGCGAGGAGAGATAAGCGAAATAGCTTCCCCCTCCTGTCCAGCACGGCCTGTCCGGCCTACACGGTGAATATAGCTTTCCAAGTCGGAGGGCATGTCATAATTGAATACATGTGTAATTCCTTCTACATCCAGCCCACGTGCGGCAATATCGGTTGCTACAAGATATTGGAACTTCGCTTCCCGAAAGCGTTCCATAATCTGTTCGCGTTTTTTCTGAGTCAAATCACCATGTAATGCTTCCGCCTCGACGCCATTCTCCTGCAGGCGACGTACCAGCTCATTAACCCGCTGTTTCGTGTTGGCGAAAATAACCGCTAAATACGGACGTGCCTCCCCAACAAGTTCGAGCAGTACATCGGTTTTATCGCTCTGATTCACCACATAATACGATTCTTTCGTATTTTCTGCTGTCATCTGCCGTTTTTCAACGCGTACGATTTGCGGTTGGTCCATGAAACGATGAGCCAGCTTGCGTACGCCGTCCGGAATAGTTGCGGAGAACAGAAGCACCTGCTTTTGCTGCGCTGTCTGAATGAAAATTTCTTCGACTTCTTCTACGAAACCCATTTCTAACATTTTATCCGCTTCATCGAGGACAAGCATTTTGATTCGTCCAAAATGAAGGGTCTCCCGGCGTAAATGGTCCAGTATCCTTCCCGGCGTACCTACTACGATATGAACCTGTCCCGTAAGCTTGCTAATCTGGCGCGTAATATCCTGTCCGCCATGCAAAGATAGAACGTTCACGCCCAGGTGTTTGCCCAGTTCGGCGATATCCTCTGCAATCTGCACCGCTAGCTCACGTGTCGGTGTCATGACAAGAGCTTGTACGTCCTTTCTATCCATCTCCAACATCTGAAGCATGGGGAGGACGAACGCAGCCGTTTTTCCTGTTCCAGTCTGCGCTTGGCCGATAACGTCTTTTCCTTCAAGCGCTAGTGGGATTGCTTGCGCTTGAATCGGAGTTGGCTCTTTATAATATAAATCTGCAATTCCTTGCAGAATCTCCGGTTTCAGCTGAAAATCCGTGAATGAATTCATGTTTTCCTTCCTTTCTCTGCAAAACAAACTATTTCTTATTCTACCCGAAGTTTCTTCATAATTGCTAGCAAAAAAGGAAAACAGGCGCAGATAGCCTCACACCACTCTGCGCCTCTTCCTTATATGAATTTACTCATAAACACTTCATCCACATGCTGATTATTCAGCACAAATTGCTCTTTGCGCCGGCCTTCCACTACGAAACCGTATTTCTTGTACATATCAATCGCCCGCTCATTATCGGCAAATACATCAAGACAGACTTTCTTAAGGCCGTGATGCCTAGCCCATTGCAATGCATAATCCATCAGCTTGGAACCGATGCCGTAGCCCTGAAATTCCGGCCCAAGCCAAATACGAAATGTTCCGGTATGACGATTCATTTCCATCTGTCCTCGCTTAATCTGTGCTACACCAGCAATTGAATCGCCAATTTCAGCAACTGTGTACATACTGCCTTCCTCGCTCATCTGACGAATGAGCATCGCTTCTTCTTCAGTGCTATTCACTGTCTCTTTTTCTTCTTCCAGATAAACACCTTCATCAAGCACACGATGCAAGCGTTGAATGATTTGGGGCGCATCCTCTTCCAACGCCTGACGCAATACGAGCACTTTCCGGTCTTTTAAGCGGTACAGCCAGATTTTACGGAATGTATCATGTTTCAATTTTTTGATTTTCACCGCGTATCCCCCGCTTCAGGTAGTAAAATCACCTTAATACTATCTCTTCATGTCAGATATATAGTACCTCAAACAGGAGAAAGTTATTACATAGAGGGAGGCTCTTTACCTAATAAGCGCAACGTCATGTTTACTTGTGCCAGATGGTAAACCTCATGGTCAAATATCCGACTAAATAACCAGGAAAATGTCGGGTTTTCGACCGCGTCACCGCGAAATCCCTCCGGCATGGTGAATTGATTCGCAAGCTCTGTCGCCTCCATCTTACAAAGAGTAGCCAGCGTGCGCTCACGTGTTTGTTCCAGATAAGCAAGAATAGAGTCAATGTCCGGAAGCTCTGTCTTTCTCTTTGGTGCAACTTCTTGTCCAAGAACAATCCCCTGTACAAACCAGTCTTCCGCCTGTGCGATATGGCGCAGATGAAACCCGATTGCATTGGGTATTCCTTCCGGTTTTTGTGCAAGAAGCTCTGGGGTTAATTCCTTATAGGACGAAAAAAAACGATTCCGCAAATCATTAACATGGGGAAACAATTCTACGGCTTTCAACTCATCCACCCTTTCCTTTATTACTTACAAATAAATTATATAATAATTCTAATTTTTCTACCTATTCATAAGTTTTTTTTACAAAACTTCTTTTCCTCCTCAACAAAATTTGTTATACTAAAGAAAATTTTCATAGGAAGTACTACTAGGGGATCCCGATGAGCCGGGCTGAGAATGAAACGCGATGAAGTTTCTAAACTCTTGGGACCTGATCTGGTTCGTACCAGCGTAGGAAAGTAGTCGGCATGTAAGTCGCTTCGTTCGATCATCGAAGACAGGCCGGGTCCCATATAGGGTCCTGGCCTTTTTTGGTTGCACGCAGGACAAACAATCGGAGGGGAAGGCATATGCGACACGCTCTTCATATCATCAGCAGTGGTAAACAGCCTCTTGCCACTGTACGTGATATTACAGCGCAGATTCATCCATACATCGATATGTTCCATATCAGAGAGAAGCAGCGTTCTGCGCGTGAGCTATGGGAATGGGCTCAAGGTATAACGGTTGCCGGGCTCCCGAAGACCAAGCTAGCGGTAAATGATAGAGTCGATGTAGCGCTTGCCTGTCACGCCGCAGCTATTCAAGTCGCCTACCATAGCCTCCCTCCCGATGTCATTCGTCGACTGGTACCGAACAAACGAATTGGGGTATCTGTTCATAATGTGGCAGAAGCAGAAGCGGCGGAAGCGGCTGGTGCCGACTACGTACTATATGGTCATGTCTTCGCCTCCGCCTCCAAGCCAGGACTTGCAGGACGTGGACTTGCAGCACTGCAAGAAACAGTAGAAAGCGTCAGCGTGCCTGTTATTGCGCTTGGCGGTATTACACCGGATAATGCAGCGGAAGTGCTTGCGACAGGCTGTGCAGGAATTGCAGTGCTGTCAGCCGTTATGCACGCTACTAACCCCGTACTTTCTGTACAGAGATTCCAGCAAGCGATGCGGGACGTTCACGTATCACCCAGATGCGCTTGGCCTGTAGCAAAAAGGGAGAGGATTCAATGAACAAGAAAGATGTTGTCATCATCGGCGGTGGCATTATTGGTGTCGCCATCGCATATCAGCTTGCCAAACGCGGAAAATCGGTTACCGTACTTGAGAAAGATACGGTAGGAGCCCATTCATCAGGTGCAGCGGGCGGTATGCTCGGTGCTCAGGTAGAGTTTAGCGAGCCTGGTCCACTGGTAGACTTATCCCTGCGAAGCCGTGCCATGTTCACAGAGCTCGCAAAAGAACTATGTGAAGCTTCAGGCATTGATATTGGCCTTAATAAAGCAGGAATGCTGCGTGTTGCTTGGACGGAAGAAGAAGCTGAGGCACTTCAGAAGCGCGGAGCATGGCAACAGGCGATGGGACTTAACGCAGAATGGCTGGACAGGGTAGAAGTCAAGCGCATAGAACCAATGGTTAGCGATGAAATCGCCGGTGCCCTCTATCTACAGGATGACGCTCAGATCTCAGCGCCGGACACAACAAGGGCATTTGCCGTAGCCGCCGCCCGGCATGGTGCAGCGATTCGGGAACGCTGCGAAGCATTGGAGATCGAACGGACGGACAACCGAATTACAAGCGTCCTAACGACACAGGGACGGCTTACAGCAGATTACTATGTGCTCGCCGCTGGTGCCTGGAGCGGACGGCTGGCGCGTATGCTCAACCTTCCGCTAGACGTCTTTCCAATTAAGGGTGAAGCGTTTTCCGTCTTCTCAACACTTCAGCCGATACAAAAAACGCTCTACTCGCACGGCTGCTATATTGTGCCCAAAGACGGAAATCGGTTGCTGGTCGGAGCTTCTTCCGCTGATTGCGGATTCGACAACCGGATTACCATCGACGGACTGCAGCAGCTTATGGCAAAAGCTTTACGGCTCCTGCCTGCATTAAAGAGCTGTCCGCTCGAAAGAACATGGGCCAGTCTGCGACCACAAACAAAGGACGGTCTCCCGTATTTTGGACCGGTCGCTTCCTTTGATAACCTGCTTGCTGCGACCGGCCATTATCGTAACGGCATTCTACTCAGTCCGCTGACTGGGGAGATTATCGCCCGTATGATAACCGGAGAGGACATAGACGTCTCGCTGGCGCCGTTTACTGACAAGCGTCATGCGCAGCCAGTTTTTTAGATAAAGGAGAGTGTACATTCGTGACTGTAATGATTAATGGCGAAAAGCAAATCGTGCCCGACACAGTCGGAAACATCCAGCAATTGCTGGAGTACTTGCAGCTGGCCGACCGCATCGTCGTCGTGGAAATTAACCGCGATATTCTACAAAAAGACCGTCACGCCGTCACGGAACTAAAAGACGGTGATACGATTGAGCTCGTACATTTTGTTGGTGGAGGTTGATAAATCATGCTTCGAATCGGACCTTATGAATTCTCATCCCGCCTGTTGCTCGGCACAGGTAAATTTCCGGACTTTGATGTCCAGCGTCGGGCGGTAGAAGTCTCAGAAACGGAAATTCTGACATTCGCCGTCCGCCGGATGAATATCTACGATCCAGCACAACCGAATTTTCTCGAACAGCTTGACTTGCAGAAGTACAAGCTTCTGCCCAATACGGCAGGCGCAAGCACGGCGGAAGAGGCAGTGCGCATCGCCCGTCTCGCCCGCGCATCCGGTCTGTGCGATATGATTAAAGTAGAAGTAATCGCGGATATGAAGACACTTTTGCCAGATCCCATTGCAACACTGGAAGCCACAAAAATTCTAGTTGAAGACGGATTTACCGTACTTCCGTATACGAATGACGATCCGGTACTGGCCCGTCATCTGCAAGAAGCTGGAGCACACGCCGTCATGCCAGGCGCCTCACCAATTGGCAGCGGGCAGGGGATTCTCAATCCGCTCAATCTTAGCATTATTATTGAAGAAGCTACCGTTCCTATCATTATCGATGCCGGTATCGGAACACCTTCCGATGCGGTGATTGCGATGGAATTAGGTGCTGATGGCGTACTTCTGAACACGGCTGTATCCGGAGCCAAGGACCCCATCAAAATGGCGGAAGCGATGATGCTCGGTATCAAAGCGGGCCGCCTTGGGTATGAAGCGGGCCGAATTCCTAAGAAACGGTATGCCCAGGCCAGCAGTCCCTTGGAAGGGATGAGCAAGTAATGAGATTGCCGGATTTTGTTTACGAACACCTGAAGGAGCACGACATAGTAGCAGAGCATTCCATTAGCGGAGGCGATATATGCGAAGCAATGACCGTGCTGGTAGACGGTGAACGCTGCTTTCTTAAATGGCGCGCCGACGCTCCTCCCCGCTTCTTCACCTGGGAAAGCGAGGGGCTTATAACCTTAAAGAATGCGCACAACACAAAACAAACCGGCATCCACGTTCCAGAAGTAAAGCAAGTGGGAGAAAAATTCCTGCTGCTAGAGTGGATGGAACCCGGCAGTAAAACGGCAACTACAGCAGAGGTCCTAGGGCAAGGACTTGCTCTACAACACCAATGCGTAGCATCGGTTTTCGGACAGAAAGACGACGGCTTCATCGGCCGCCTGACGCAGCCGAAAGGACAGGATGAGGATTGGGCCAGCCTATACGCTACGAAGCGGCTGGCCCCGTTTCTCTCATTCGGTGATAGCCTTTGGCCGTGCCAACGCCTTCAACGCCTGGAAACGCTCTGTGTTCGGATAAACGACCTGCTTGATCACAAGCCTTTGCCATCCCTGCTGCACGGCGATTTGTGGAGTGGCAATTGGATGGTAGTGCAGACGGCTAACGGTATCGTGCCTGCACTCATCGATCCTGCCGTTTCCTATGGTGATCGCGAACAGGATTTGGCAATGACGGAGCTATTCGGCGGCTTTCCATCCTCTTTTTACAATGCATACAACGAAGTGTATCCGATAGATCATGCCGGTTATGAAGAACGCCGTCCACTGTATCAATTATATTATCTGCTCGTTCATCTTGCGTTGTTCGGTGAATCGTACGGCACATCTGTCGATCAGATTTTGAAACATTACGTAGAATAGCGTATATATGTATAATGACAAGCAAGCCCGAAGAAGAGAGCATACATATTCTTTTTCTTTTCGGGCCTTATTCTTTTCTTGAGGATGCAAGAAAGTATGCTATTATACCGAGTGATAAATACCGTTTTTCTTCAGGAAGATCCGGATAAAAAGAGACGAGCGGACTTTCTGACTCTTTGAACTTCTCTCCCATCGCCAGCGGCATCCACCCTTTACGAAAACGAAACCACCGGCACCCTTCCGTGTCAGTTATGTGATAATCATAGAGCGAACCCGGCACATCTATTGATGCGAGCCTGTTTCCTTCTCCATCCGTTACGTCCCCTTTTATGCGCAACAGTCCGCTCCACAGCCGAGCACGAAATTCTCCAATGGCTCTCTCACTGGCATCATAGGCCACAAATGGCGGGTTCAATCCAAGACGCTGTCGATATTTTGCTAGCATCCTCCCCTGTGCATCATATAGCGCCCACTCTTTTGGCAACACATTTATAATCGCTCCCGGTAGCACCCAGGGCAGGAACGTACGATGCCTGCTTTTTATCTCGCCTGCCAGCACTCCAGATTCATCAAAGCAGAGCAAATGAAGCATAGGTGCTGGCAATTGCAGAAGCACGACCGTACCAACTTCAGAAACGCTTGCTTCCCCTTTTCGTTCTACAGGATGTATGTCTCTGAAGCGACGACGGTTTATAAAGGAAGAAATAAGCAAAAATACGCCACAAAAAAAGAATGGAAATCCCACCATCCACGGGTTATCCATATAAAGTCCTTTATAGCCTGCTCCTACAGCAGCGACTCCGAGCACAAACAGCACAGCCCCTCCTGCCAATTGCCAGCGGAATTGCTTGCGGTAATATTCTTGAATATCCAACTGCCTCACCTTTTTCGCTATATGTATATGTGTTTTTACGCAAGAGAAAGAAAAAGGATACAAAAAAACGGAGGTTTCCCTCCGTTTTTTCATCGTACAGTGATTCAATGGTTTAGAATGCCCTGACGCTCCGTTTCTTCAGGCTGAAGGTCCTCCACCTCGTCACGGCGGCCCAGCAGCGCATAACGCATACTGTCGAGTAGCGCCTCCCAGCTTGCTTCGATAACATTCGCCGACACGCCCACCGTACTCCAACTGTCATGGCCGTCGCGCGTCGATTCCACCAGCACCCGTACTTTTGATGCCGTTGCGTCCTGTTCACTTAATACGCGTACTTTATAATCTGTCAGATACATTTCTTTAATATTAGGGAAGAATGCTTCTATCGCTTTACGAAGCGCGTTGTCAAGCGCGTTGACCGGACCGTTCCCTTCCGCTACTGTATGGACAATCTGCCCATTCACATTTATTTTAACCGTAGCTTCCGTCATAACCTCCTGTTCGCCGGCTTTCTCCATCAATACTTTGAATGATTCGACGGTAAATACTTCTTCATAGTCACCAAGACCTTTGCGTACAAGAAGTTCAAATGAAGCTTCCGCACCCTCATACTGGTAGCCCTGATGCTCTAACTCTTTTACTTGCTGGATAATCGCACGGCCTTCCGGCTTGTTTTTATCCAGATCAAGGTTGAGCTCCTGGGCTTTAAACAGCAGATTGCTCTGCCCAGACAACTCTGAGACAAGCACACGCCGTGTATTTCCGACTGCTTCAGGCTTAATATGCTCGTACGTATCCGCTGATTTCAAAATTGCGCTTACGTGCATGCCACCCTTATGTGCAAACGCGCTCTGTCCGACGAATGCCTGAACGTTAGGTGGCGAAATATTGGCGATTTCATAAACGTAACGGGACGTATTGGTCAATTGCTTGAGCTGCTCATCCGGCACACAGGCGTATCCCATCTTCAGCTGCAAGTTCGGAATGACCGAGATGAGGTTGGCGTTGCCACAACGTTCGCCAAATCCGTTCATCGTTCCTTGCACCTGCGTCGCGCCCGCCATCACCGCGGCCAGTGAATTAGCTACGGCCAGCTCGCTGTCATTATGACAATGAATACCGATCGGTGTAGGTACCGCTTCACGCACACGTGTCACAATCTCGCTGATCTCGTATGGCAACGAACCTCCATTCGTATCGCACAGCGCAAGCCAGTCCGCACCAGCCTCCGAAGCACGACGGACGGTCTCTAACGCATATTCCGGGTTGTGCTTATAACCGTCAAAAAAGTGCTCTGCATCATAAATTACTTCAAGCCCCTTTTCCTTTAGAAAACGGACTGATTCATAAATCATATTCAAATTCTCTTCCAGTGTAGTGCCGAGAGCTTCCGTTACGTGAAAGTCCCAACTTTTGCCGAATATTGCGACAGCTTCAACTCCACTTTCGATAATCATATTCAGATTCGCGTCTGCCTCTGCCGTTACACCAAAGCGACGGGTGCTGCCAAACGCGGTAATTTTCGCATGCTTTAAATTAAGCTCCTTGGCCCGCAGAAAAAATTCCATGTCTTTCGGATTACTGCCGGGCCAGCCTCCTTCAATATAATGGACACCAAGCTGATCAAGCTTTTTGGCGATTTTAAGCTTGTCATCCACCGAGAGGCTGACACCTTCCCCCTGCGTTCCATCCCGCAAAGTTGTGTCATAAATGAAGACCTGTGCTTTCAATGTTTCATCATCCTCCCCATCTTTCAATCTCTCCTTGTATTTCCTGCTCCATTTTCTGAATTCATTATTTTTTTCTGTAAAGTATATCATATCACACACAGAGTAGCTACACATTACTTTTTTCGCTATCATAGAGAAAGATTACTAAACGGAAAGCAGGTAACGATATGCGCAGCCGCTATTACGGAACGCCAGAGTCATTAGAATTCAACGAGGCGCTCGCCGTGTACGAATACGTAGTCCCCCGTCTCGATAAGACCATCATCCGCCACGGAAAGTACCTGATTGATACCGAGGCGTTATGTGCGTCTGTCAATCTCGATTGCTTTAACTGTCATCTACTTCACGGCCATAACTGCTGTGAGCAAGGTCAGCCATATTCCATGCACGGCGATAATCTGACCGCGTTCGAAGAACACGCCTTTGCCATTTTGTATGCGTATACACATGATGAAAGGGCAGCAGAAACAGAGAAAAAGGGGCTGTTTGAACAAACATCCAACACAAACTATTACCCGTCCATCCGTAAATACAAGGGCAATTGCCTGTACTTAGTTGAAGACAACGGCCAGCGTATATGTGCCATCCATCGTTATGCGCTTGATAAAGGAATACATCCGGCCAAACTTAAACCATTCAGTTGCTCCCTGTTTCCTCTTGAGATCATCGAATCCGATCTCGGGATACTGATTACAGCAGTTACTCCACTCACAGAAGGTTTCAGCCGATGGGGAGATTACTATCGAAAACATTATTCATGTGTTAATCCAAAGCGACGACCGAACAACGCACCGAATGAATACTTTGCGGCAGATGGCTATGTTCCGGCCTGGACATGGGCTAGAGATTTGCTCGCCTTCTATTGGAGCGAGGACGTAATACAAGAAATTGAATCCTTTCTTACTCTGTCAGACACTCCCAACAAGCAACCGGACACAAATGGTTTTTCCTTCTAATTCTCTCCTATGAAAGGTATAATAATAGAAGTTACGTACATATAAAGAAAGGGATGTTTAAACGAAATGAAATGGCAAGATGATTCAAATCAGCTTCTTGACGAACTTATGAAACCATTGCCGGTATTCGTTCGCCCAATGGCGAAGAAATCCATTAAAAATAAAGTAGAGCAGGTCGCTCAAGAAGCCGGCGCTGAAGAAGTAAACACCGAACACGTTGTACGTGGATACATCATAGCAGCTCCTGATAAAGAACGGGCAGTTACTGCGCTGGAGGCAAATCGGATTGATCTTGCCCCCTATGCTGATTTACTAAAATAAAAATGAAGATGAAAAAAGAGCGGGTAAAGGAACTCAATGTTCCACCCGCTCTTTTTATTCCGGTCTAACGGATAGCAACTCCCACGAATGGAGGTTTTACTTTATAATCAATTATAGTTTGGTCTGTAGCAGACGTGAAAGCAGCATGCGCGGTGACTGTGCACGATGCAGCGTATATTTCACCCACATCGTATTCATAAGGAACAACGTAGCAGCCATAAAGAACAGGCCGTGTAGCCCAATGACACCGCTCAGCGCGCCGCCCACAATTGGTCCAAGCAGATTCCCCAGATTCATCGCACTTGTACTATACGCAAATGTCTGGCTCTCCATGCCTTCCGGTGCATGTTTGCGAATAAGGTTGTTTACAGACGGTATTAATCCGCCGATGCACATACCGAGCAGGAAGCGCAGCACGATTAACGGCCAGACGGAATGCACAAGTCCTTGCGGGATGAAAAATACAACCGTTCCGATAAGGCAAATCAACAGTACATACTGCGGGCCAATTTTATCTCCCCACTTACCGAGCAGTGGTGAAAAAAGCATCGTCGAGATACCGGACGCTGAGATAACAACACCGACCATCAACGACATGAACGCCCCGCTATGCCATAATTCCTGTACATACGAAGACATGAACGGATTGGTACTCATCATCGCGAATTGGATAAGAAATCCGGTAAGGAACAGCCCCGGCAATGGAGAAGTATGAATGATTCGGCGCAAGCCGGTTTCTTCATTCGGTAGAAGTTCCGCCTTTGGTTTCGACTGCGGCTTATTTACTTCCCGCACGAACAGCAGCACAAGCATAGCCGCACCGAATAGCAACAAACCGGTCACACGGAAAATATTGCGGAACGATACCCATTCCGCCAGCAAACCGCCAAGTAAAGGACCAAGAATCGTACCTGCTACCGCCCCGGATTGCAGAAGCCCGAGCGCATAGCCTGCCTTCTCCTTCGGCGTATTGGTCGATACAAGCGCAACCGCTGCCGGCACGAATCCGGAAATCAATCCGTTC
The DNA here is from genome assembly GCF_001274715.1 of Aneurinibacillus migulanus. Classification (GTDB taxonomy): domain Bacteria; phylum Bacillota; class Bacilli; order Aneurinibacillales; family Aneurinibacillaceae; genus Aneurinibacillus; species Aneurinibacillus migulanus. The sequence goes on from NZ_LGUG01000002.1 coordinate 54,528, forward strand.
AGCAAACGCAAGGCGAGGAGCTGTACCGGCGATGCAACAAATCCCATGCATAATGTCACGATCGACATGCCGATGCCGGATCGTAATAACATAGCCTTCCGTCCCGTTTTATCCGACAATTTTCCCCAGAGCGGAGCTACAAGGAATGCGGTCAGGAAGTTCGCCGCGAAAATCCATCCTGTCCAGTGCTGGGCGGCGACAGGATCGCTCACTCCCAGATCATGTTGAAGAAACAATGGCAAGAACGGAATAACCAAGTTCATCGCCGCCAATACCATAAACTGCGCAAACCACAATATATATAAGTTTCGTTTCCATATTTCCATGGGCACTCAACTTCCTTTCATTCACTTTCATAAGTACAAAACAAAAAACCCCAACACGTTAAAACGCGAAAGGGACAACCAAAATCAACAACGATAGCCGAGCGACTTCTTCCTATATTACCGTTCTTTATGTTTACAACATCATATTATACACTCTTTACTATAAAAAGTACAGGGACGCACGCCGTTGTTGTTACTGTACATCTTCTATAATCAATAAATATGAAAGGCCACCCCGAAGAGTGGCCACATGTCTTATATGTATTATGCTATTTATAGATTTTATTTAAACGGTTGATTTCTTCATTGAAGCTGCCGGCTTTCGCTTTGAACGAGATGTACTCTCTAACAAATTTCTCCATATCTTTTTCCAGTTTCTCATCCGATATCGTCTCAGCATTCTGAACAACATTATTTAGTAACTGATAAGTAACAAGGTTATGTTTTTGTGCTGCACTAAAGAAACCCTGCGCTTTTTGGAGCGTTCCAGGCACATCTTGTGGACGATACTTTGTCGCTTGCTTGAGCGTTTTATTCCATGCATCTAGCTTATTTGTAATAAGGATTAAAAACGCTTCATCTTCATAATCATCAGCTTTATCCATTAGATTCATTATTTCTTCTGTCTGCGTACGCAGCTTATACAAAGTATCGCTTTGATACTTGATATAAGCACGCTCCGTAGCAGTATATGTCTTCTTAGTAGTTGCTTTCTTGGGAGCAGCTTCAATCGCTCCAGGGATTGCTACAACAGGTGCTGCAACAGTTAGTGCTAATAAACATGAAAGTCCAATTTTCGCTACTTTTCTCATAATATCCTCCCCATATATATCTCTTGCAACTAAATATTAACTTAACAACTATATAATGTAAATGAAAAATCTGGATAACATTTCGACATTTTTCGAGCCTGATAGGGTGTATATAAAATCCTTCATCAAGTGCCCTAAATACCTGTTCTAAAAATGTTATACATGGGTAAAAGTAAAAAAGCGGCTTCTGCTACATAATATGAAGGAGGGAATATTTATGCCAAAAATTACGGTTGAAGGCTTCGGCAGCTTCGACATAGAAGAAGGAAAAAAGCTTGTCCTGGCACTTGAAGATAACGGAGTACCTATCATGCACCGTTGCGGTGGAAATGCACGCTGTACGACCTGCCGCGTTGAGATACTCGCTGGAGACCCTGGGCAATTGACCGAAGGAGAGAAAAATATTATCGAGGCGCGAAACTATGAAAGCAACATCCGCCTCTCCTGTCAAATCCGCTGTCACGACGACCTGGCGGTTAAGCCAGTCATGCTGTCAACTGACTCAAACGCGGATGCAGGTCCGCGTCCACAAGACTGACAACCTATATGCAATAAGAAAAGCTCGCGGGCATTGCCGCTCATCCTTTTCCCACATAACAAAAAGAGGATGCCTAGGCATCCTCTTTCGCATGTAATCATATTATTACTTAATCTCTTTTAGCGTCGGCTTCTTATCATCATCATCATCGGCTGTCAGCTCACGTGTGGAGTTCTTGAATTCCTTCAAAGTTTGTCCGAAAGCACGACCGATTTCAGGCAGTTTCTTCGGCCCGAATACAATAAGCGCAATCACAAGAATCAAAATGAGACCAGGAAATCCGATGTTTGAAAACATAAAAAGTCTCTCCTTTACAGGCGTTCATACGTTCATTATAAACGAATTCTAGAAAAAAAACAGAAGACAAGTTAGTCCAATTGTCACAATTTCTTGAACCTACTTATATTTATTATTTCTTTCGCAACGTAAGTATATACCATTCCGGCGGACATAAGAACCGAATTGGCAGAATCGTTGTACCGATCCCTCGTGATGTATGAACAAGCATGCTACTGTCTTCTACTTTTTGTAATCCGTCCGGATATTTACACCCGTACGGCGGATACAGAAGCCCTCCTACAAATGGAAGACGTACCTGTCCACCATGACTGTGTCCCGAAAGTTGCAGCGACACACCATACTCCTTGGCACGGTCGGCCAAATCAGGTTCATGAATCAGTGCAATGACAAGCCCATCACCATGTCGTTTTTCAAACGTCGTTTCCCAGTCCGGATGCCTCCAGTTATCGTCAAGACCAGCAAGAGTGAAGCTTGCTTCGGCATCTTCATGACAAATCGTAACGTGCTGATTAACAAGAGGCATGAATCCTGCCTTCTGGTATGCCTCGATAATTTGCTCAGGTTGCGCTTTGCCGCGTACGTCATGATTGCCGAGCACCGCATATTTTCCATATGGCGCATGCAGACGTGCTAACGCTTCCGTCGTCGCAGCCAGTTCCTCCATCCCATCGTCTACCAAATCGCCAGTAAAGGCAATCATATCCGGTTTCGCTTCATTTATCCGTTCTACCAGCGACTCCAGATCACTTGCCGTAAAACCGTGTCCGATATGTACATCAGAAAAATGTGCGATACGAAACCCTTCAAACACATCAGGCATATCCGCAAGCGGAACCTCAATATCACGCCGACGCAGCAAATGGCGTTCAATAAAAAATGCATCAAGGCCCGTAAACAGCATGAGTCCCCCGATTCCCGCTACAAGTCGCTTAATGAAGCTTCGGCGATTCATTCTCTTCTCTCGGTTCATGTTAGCCCCCTTTCACGTTCGCACTTTTATGGAAAATACGCTACTATAGGAAAAAGTGATATGCAAGAGAAAATAGAAAACCGGGAGGTCGTTCTATGAATGCCGAACAAATTCGACATTTGCTGAATAAAGCCAGACATGCTGTATTTCTTGGCATACCAATGCCGGAAGGAGAAACGCCAAGAACACAGGAAGAATATCTAGAAGCGTACGAAGCAAGGGTAGAACGCAATCCACTCCGGGAAACTGCGTTGCTACGCGAGGCCATCATGCCGCTGCTTTCCATCTATCAGGAAAAATGGCGCAACGATAACCGTGCGGCCGAGATGATGACCGGCACTTCTCTTCCAGAGCCTCACGATGAAGATGACTGGCTGCAGGAAGTATATGATGAGATGATGAATACGGATACAGAGGAAGAATGGCGACAATTTGTCACAAGATTTACTGATTAATTTCGTTATAATATACATGAACAAAACTCCTTCTTACTTCATTTTGAAAAACGGAGGTCCTTCATATAATGAATATGCGTGCAAAGAAGCTATTTTTCTTAGCTGCCTCTCTCCTGTTAATGCTCAGTGCTGGACTAATCGGATGTTCCTCTAAGGAAGAACCAACGCATCAGGAAGGACATGCTGTACATCAGGAACAATTACCAGGCGGAGATATTTTAGAAACAACCGCGGGTCCTAACGCGCTTCCTTCCTTTCTTAACGGTTTTGATCCACAAGTCGCTAAGGTATATCAAGCCGTAGGACAAAATCACGAAATAGTCGAACATATGGCTTGCTACTGCGGCTGTGGTGAAAGCGTAGGGCATAAAAGCAACCGGGATTGCTTCATCCAAGAGGTGAAGCCAGACGGACAAATCGTCTGGAACTCGCACGGAACCACTTGTGCCAACTGCATGAACATCGCTGCGGAAGCCATTGTCATGAAGCAGAAAGGTAAAGGTTTACTTGAAATCCGTCAGTATATTGATAATAAATACAAAGAAGGATTTGCAAAGCCGACACCTACGCCAATGCCTCAAGCATAACTGCTCAGCAAAGGGACAGGACCTGACAATCCGCTCCTGTTCCTTTACCACTCCTCTTTTTTCTGCTATGTAAACACCCCTCTGCTTCTGCCTTGTTCAAAATGAAAAAGCCCGATTGCAGATATATGAACCGCAACCGGACTTCCATCCGTTTTATTTTACCTTACCCCGGTCTAATGGGCAGTAAAACCCCCACTTCACGTGCGCTACATGGAGGATAACTGCCCCTAAGACCCCGATAAGTGCAACTAACCATCAGCAGGGGATAAGGAGCCCCCCGCTAACGGAAGTTTTACTTTATATTTCTTTCCCTGCCATGTGTCTCTCTGCTTCAATTCAGCGTCAATCGCATTAAGTACTTCCCATTTCTTCCGGCTCCACATCGGTCCGATAAGCAAGTCAGGAGGCCCGTCACCAGTCAGACGGTGGACCACCATCTCGGGAGGTAGGATTTCTAATGCATCAGCGATTAGCCGTACATATTGATCTTGTTCCAGAAACTCCAACAGACCTGCTTCGTACTGCTTTACCATTGGTGTTTTGCGGAGCAGATGAAGCAGGTGGATTTTGATACCTTGCACATCCATATCCGCTACCGCCCGGGCTGTCTCCATCATCATCTTTTCCGTTTCGCCTGGCAATCCAAAGATGATATGCGAGCATACACGTATACCATGCTTACGCAATTTTTCTACGCCCTCATAGTAGCAAGCTGTATCATGTGCACGGTTAATGAGCTGAGATGTCGATTCATGAATCGTCTGCAAGCCGAGTTCAACCCACAAGTACGTCTTCTTATTTAATTCCGCCAGCAGCTCTACTACATCATCGGGCAGACAATCAGGCCGGGTCGCAATAGATAAGCCCACTACATTCTCTTGTTCCAGAATAATTTCGTAATAATCGCGCAGGACGTCCACTGGCGCATACGTATTGCTGTATGCCTGGAAATACCCAATATATTTTGCGTCCGGCCACTTTTTATGTTGACGTTCTTTTACTTCATTAAATTGAGTTACCAGATCGTCACGTCGCCAGCCAGCGAAATCACCTGAACCACGGGCGCTGCAGAATGTACAGCCTCCGGTTGCAATCGTCCCATCGCGGTTTGGACAGGTAAAACCTGCATCCAGCATGACTTTAAACACCTTCTCGCCGAACTGCTGGCGCAGATGATGGTTCCACGTATGATATCGTTTATCGCCCCACAGCAATGGAGCGTTTGCTTGTTGTATTTCGTTCATTCGCAGTCAATCCTCCATGCGTTCAGTATAGCTTACTTTAGCGTATCCGCAAACAGGGCCAGCACGCCAGCCGCTATCAAAGGGCCGACCGGTACGCCGCGAAAGAATGCAACACCGAGAATGGTGCCAATTAACAGCCCCGTCACAATATGCGGCTGTGCCGTCAACAGGCTCGTTCCCCGACCGCCCAGATATGCGACGCCAAGCCCAACCACAATTGCTGTAATGCCCATTCCGCTTTTGAGTGTATCCAACAAGTTTACAGTCGTAATTTTGCCGAGCGCAATCGGGGCCAGTACGCCCATCGTCAAAACAGCGATACCAATCTTCAGCCCATACTGATTGGTCCAATTCAGTGGCTGCTCAAAGGGCAAAAGCTTAAGAATCATCAATCCGCCGGCCGCTATCCAAACCGCCGCGTTTTTAGAGATAATACCGAGTACGGCAATCACAGCTAAAATGATAAATACATCCATTATTTTCTCTCCTTTCCAAACGAAAAAGGACAGCGTCCTTCTCCCTAAAGCCGGACATGTCCTTTATGTACACCTATCTTGTATAGTCTTTCTCTATACACAACCGCTCTACAATCACTTTTTAAGTATACTCCTTTTGTCTATAAATAAGTAGCGAAAAATTATGTTAACGTACATGCAAATAGTTGAAACCTTTTTGCTTTTCCTCCCGTATGCTATATAGTGAACCCCCCCAGGTTATACACTCTAACCTCCTTGCCTTTCGGATTTGTCCGGGAGGCTTTTTTTTGCTTCTATAATCCTCTTGCAGCAAACGGGTAAAAAGCATTATGATGAGAATGTTGCGTAGTTTTATAATCCAAAAGGTGCATGATATAATGAACCTGCACGCAACGCCCCAACAAACGGGGAATTTCGAAGGGAGCTTTCATTCTTTATGAATTTACGCAGCGATTTGCGCAACATTGCGATTATTGCCCACGTTGACCATGGTAAAACGACGTTGGTAGACAAAATGCTAATCCAAGCCGGTACATTCCGCGCTCATGAACAGGTGCAAGACCGGATGATGGATTCCAACGATTTAGAGAGAGAACGCGGAATTACCATTCTCGCGAAAAATACGGCAGTAAAGTATAAGGACTTAACCATCAATATCATGGATACACCAGGCCATGCTGATTTCGGTGGCGAAGTGGAACGTATTATGAAGATGGTGGACGGCGTACTGCTTGTTGTAGACGCATTTGAAGGCTGTATGCCACAGACACGTTTCGTATTGAAAAAAGCACTTGAGCAGAAGGTAACTCCAATTCTCGTCATCAATAAAATCGACCGCGAAAACGCCCGACCAGCGGAAGTAGTGGATGAAGTATATGATTTGTTCATCGATTTGGACGCAACAGAAGAACAACTCGACTTCCCAGTTATCTACGCATCCGGTATTAATGGAACGGCAAGTACGGACCCGGACAAGCAGGATGATGACCTACGTGCTCTGTTCGATACAATCGTCGAGCACATTCCAGGTCCCGGCGGTGATTTCGAAGCACCACTACAATTCCAAGTAACAATGCTCGATTACAATGAATACATGGGCCGCATCGGTATTGGCCGCATTCACCGTGGTACCATCCGCAAAGGTGACACTGTAGCTCAAATCAAACGCGACGGCTCCATCAAACAAGTACGAGTAAATAAGCTATTCGGCTTCAGCGGACTAAAGCGCATTGAAATTGAAGAAGCGAAATCCGGCGACATTATCGCCATTGCAGGTGTAGACGATATTAACGTCAGCGATACGATTGCTGATACGGAAACACCTGAAGCCCTGCCACTGCTAACGATTGACGAGCCGACCCTACAGATGTCATTCCTCGTCAACAACAGCCCGTTTGCCGGTCGTGAAGGCAAGCACGTTACATCCCGCAAACTTCGTGAACGCTTAATGGCAGAATTGGAAACAGACGTGAGCCTGCGCGTAGATGAAGTAACACCGGAGCAATATACAGTGTCTGGCCGTGGAGAACTTCATCTGTCCATCCTTATCGAAAATATGCGCCGTGAAGGCTACGAATTGCAAGTATCCAAGCCGGAAGTTATCGTGCGCGAAATCGACGGTGTCAAATCTGAACCGACCGAACGGCTCATTATCGATATTCCGGAAGAGTACACCGGAGCGGTTATGGAATCGCTCGGCGCTCGTAAAGCGGAAATGGTAAACATGATTAACAATGGTTTCGGATCTGTTCGCCTCGAATTCTTAATCCCTTCACGCGGGCTTATCGGTTATCGTACCGAGTTTCTGACTCAAACACGTGGATACGGCATTCTAAACCATTCGTTCGATAGCTATCGTCCGCTTGTTTCCGGTACTGTAGGTGGCCGTCGTGCGGGTGTACTTGTATCAATGATTGACGGAAGCGCTACGATGTACGGTATGTTAAGTGTAGAAGATCGTGGAATTCTGTTCGTCAATCCTGGCACTGAAATTTACGAGGGCATGATTGTCGGCGAGCATAATCGGGATAACGACCTTGTCGTCAATATTTGTAAAGAAAAACATGCGACCAACGTGCGTTCTGCAACAAAGGATGAAACGGTGAAGTTGAAAACACCTCGCCTTATGACGTTGGAAGAAGCACTTGAATACCTCGATGATGATGAATATTGCGAAATAACGCCGGAATCAATCCGACTGCGCAAAAAGCACTTGAAAAAGTCCGACCGCGAGCGCGCCGCCAAGCAAGCTAAATTTGGTGCAAACGTGTAACATAAGTAAAACGCCCCTTTTCTTACAAAGAAAAGGGGCGTTATTACAATGACTGGAGCGTGATAAAATGTCCGTTATAACTCCTCTTGATCGCGTACGCGAGCATGTACAGAAATTTGACACAAATCTGGAACCGATCGTCTATGAAGAAGCGTTGAAAACATCAGATGAAGCGGCGCAAGCATTAGGTGTAGATGTAGCCCAAATCGCCAAGTCCATCTTATTCCGCTCTAATGATGCCTACGGTCTGTTTGTCGCCGCTGGTGATATTCGCATCCATCCGAAACAAGTGAAAAAATGTCTGGGCGGAAAAAAGCCAAAGATGGCATCACCAGAAGAGGTGTTACAAGTTACAGGTTTCCAGGTAGGTGCAGTCTGCCCTTTTGCCCTGTTGCAGGAAGTTCCAATTTTTATCGATGAATCGCTACAGCGATTCGATACCGTCTATACGGCAGCTGGCATTCCTGAGTCATTGCTCCCCGTCTCGTACAGTAAACTGCTCGATATGACTAAGGGAGTGTCTATCAATGCGGCTGCTCCAGAATAAAAAACAATATTTGACACACACCTCGCCAGTTTTTCAAACAATACTTTCTTATTCATAACAAAACGGTATGGAATATAGCTCCATACCGTTTTGTTTATCATTCTTCTATCTGCTGTCTGACTCGATTTTCGTACTCGGTGCCTTTGGTGCTTCAGGCGCTTTCGGTGCTTCAGGAGGAGTAGGTGCGGTCGTTCGGCCGCTATCCTTCTCTCCAGTGCTTACACTTTCGCTTACTGGCTTATCCGGGTCGAGAAGTTCGGAATCTTTTTTGTCTGTACTTTTCTTATCTGATGAGCTTTTGCGCTCGTCTGTGCTCTTCTGTTCAGTTGTTTCCTCGTCAGACTTTTTCTTTTTCGTAGACTTTTTCGGCTCTTCCTCATCAGTATGACGCGTTTCCTTCTTTACGCTCTTACTGCTTTCGCTCTTCTCCGTTTTGCTTGTTGTTTTATGTCTTTCCTTCTTCTCTTCTACATCCGTTGAATCAAGCGCTTTTTTAGCATGGCTCCGGCCGCCCGAAGGCGAATCATTATATCGTGTAACAGTAGAAGGAGCAAGTCCCATTGATTCCTGTAAGGCTAAACGGTTTTTGTCCATCGTTTCCTGTGGAATAATCGTGCGGCTTGTGCCTGCATCCCAGTAAGCATCCGTATTCTCCAGCTTTACAATAGTAGAGCCATCCAACTTACCGAATGTTGTAGCCAATGCTTTCATCTGCTCAAGCGACAGGTCGGTTTTAACATTTTCCCCAACTGCGTCCATCACTTTAAAGAAGCTGGCTAGACCGGCAAACGACTTCATCTTCTCCATTGCCGCCTGAATCACGGCCACCTGACGATCATTACGCTCATAATCTGTAGAGTAATACTTCAAACCGCGGTCGTCGTGACGATGGCGCACAAAATCGAGTGCCTGCTTTCCATTGAGCGTCTGAAGTCCTGGCTCCAGATTGATGCTTGTTCCATCTGTCGGGTCATTATATACAAGCTTACGGTCTACATTAACCTCTACACCGCCCAGTGCGTCAATGCCCTGACGGAAACCTTCAAAATCAATCGTTACGTAGTTATTAATCGGAATGCCATATATACTTTCAAGCGTTTTCTTCACAAGGGAAGTACCAGTTTCTTCTGGCTCTTCGCCATTTTGTTCCGCTTTTTCACGCAGCATCTCACCACGCTTATACACAAAGTTAATCTTCTGATCATTCGTCTCGCCCGGAATGACTGCCCGGGTATCACGCGGAATAGAGAGCATCGTGACTTTTTTCGTTTGAGGATTCAGTGTCATAATAATCATGACATCCGTCAAACCGCCGCCGTATTCACCGCGCGTATCTTTACCAAGTAATACGAGTGATATCGGCTTGTCCGTTGTATAACTCGCTTCCGCCTTAGCTACCCCCGCTTTAGAACTTGCGGGCTCTGCTTCCGACTGGATTTTATTAAGGACATCCTGCGCTTTCAAATAAGCAAAAGTTACCGGCCCTCCGACAATAAACAAAATAACAGCAAGAATAATAATCCACTTTCGCTTCCGGTTCGCTTTGCGAGCGTTCTTTTTGGCACGGCTCGCTTGGCGAGATAATTCCTCTGACATATAGGAGTCTCGCACCTCCAGCTTTCCTAAACTAGCAATCTATTAGTTGATGCCGAAAAAAATAAAAAGTTCCCATTATTTTTCACCTATAACTAAAACAACGATAATCGAGTTTTCAGGTTTATGCAAGTGTTTTCTTTGCAACACTTCCCGATCCCGCACCTGCTCCTACACTACCTAAATCTACTATAATAATGGTTAAAAAATAGTTAACAATGTTGCCTGTTTCTCATCCAATTAATCATTGTTTCGACTACCTCTTCTTTTTCTGGTTCATTAAAGATTTCATGGTAGCAATCGGGCCACTCTATGTATTGCTTTACGGATACGGGGAGCTTTTCCGCCCATGCTTTCGTCGTCGCCGCATTCACGATTTTATCTGCTCCTGCCTGCATCACCAGCGTGGGCACGTCAGGGTATTTCTTTGCTTCCTCAGCAGCTAACCGCATTGCTTTTTCCATCTCTTTGTACCAGCGCACACTCACTTTTGTCGTGATATATGGATCTTCTATATATTTAAGCGTAACATCTCGGTCCCTGCTAACTTCATCAGCCTTAATCCCAGCCGATAAACGAAGGGAAGGCGATACCCTATTCAATACGGAAGCCATCCCGGCGAGCGCGGGAGAAATCCGGCGTGCAAGCCCTAGGCAGGGTGATGAAAGAATAATACCGTCCACATCCGGTTGAGCTGTTTCCGCATACCGTGTCACGATCAGGCCGCCCATGCTATGTCCTAGCAAAAAAAGCGGGCGTTGTCTTCGTTTTGCTTCCATAGTCCATTCATCCAGCGCAGCATAATACTCTTCAAAGCGGCCAATATGACCCTTTCTTCCCTTTGAGCGACCTAACCCGGGCAAGTCTCCGCCGATTACGGAATATCCAGCTTCATTCAGTTTATTCGCCAGCCAATAGTAGCGAGCAAAATACTCTCCCGCCCCATGTACGATGACAATGCACCCTCTCTCCTGTTCTACCGGCCACACCTCACGATAAATCTTCATGACTCCCTCCTCCTTTGTTCTCAGTTTTACTTGATTCCCATTCGCTTTTCATAAGAAAAACCCCTCTACATTACAGAGGGGTTTCCGTACATATAATTGTATAGATTTTGTTATCCTATATATGATTGGAGCGGTAAGATGTTGCTAAGTAATCCGCTACCTCCGCTATTTTGCTTTCTGCTGCCCAGGAGATTGAGCGCGGAATCATGTCATCGGTCCCTCCATTGCGCATAGTAGAAGATGAGCTAACGGCGACATATGGTTCACCGAAACGGGCAAAACGCTGGGCTTCACTTCCTTCCTCTTTAAACGGAATTTCCAATGCGTACGTTTGACTTGTTGAAGTATCATGCATATTCATGCGAAATACAGGCTCTTCCTTGCTGCCCCTGCGTTGAAAACCCTGTTGCCCAAAAATCTCTTCTACCAGACTCATCGGTTTTGAAACACCAGACAATTTTTTATTCCTCAGCACTCTTCTTCCTCCTTCTTGTTATGCACTCACAAGAACTAAGGTGACTAGATCCAAGTATTTGGCTAGGTAATCGTGCCACTGATGAATATTTAATTGTAAAATCATCCTATCACAAAAAAAAATCGGTGAAAAATGAAAGATAGGCTCATTATTTGTAATATTCTATCGAATACAGACTATTCCTTTAAAATATCCTTGTTCTCTTATCATTTCATTAATATTAACTTAAAACAGGCTTGACAAAATGTCGGTTTTTTAGGAAATTTGCAAGGAAAGGTTGCAGAACAAAGGAAAGCATACTATTATTAAGTCATACTAATCACTATATAAGTGACATACTAATCTTTCGAAGTGAGTAAAGAAACTCAGGAAAGGATAGGGAAAATGGAGACTCAAACGAACAAAGAATTGAAGGATATTCTCAATGGAGAGAATGTTCACTTTAATTTATCTGTGGCGAAACTTGTTGAAATAGCGGTTCTCCGCAAACGGAGCGAACTAACTTCCACAGGTGCTGTCACAGCGAAAACTGGAAAATACACGGGGCGTTCTCCAAAAGACAAGTTTATTGTAGATGAACCTTCCGTACATGATAAAATTGAATGGGGCTCTGTAAACCAACCAATTTCAGAAGAGAAATTCGATAAGCTGTACCAGGATGTAATTAACTATCTAGATGAAAAAGAGCTAATCGTATTCGACGGTTTCGCCGGTGCTGACAAACGCTATCGCCTGCCGATTCGCGTAGTGAACGAATTCGCCTGGCATAACCTGTTCGTACACCAGCTTTTCATTCGTCCAACAGAAGAAGAGCTGAAAACACATGAAGCTCAATTTACAGTTATCAGCGCTCCAACATTCGAAGCAAACCCAGAAATCCATGGTACAAACTCAGAGACGTTCATCATTGTGAACTTCGCGAAAAAAGTGGTACTCATCGGTGGCACTCGTTATGCGGGTGAAATGAAGAAGTCCATCTTCTCTGTTATGAACTATCTGCTACCTCAACAAAACGTACTGTCTATGCACTGCTCCGCAAATATGGGCAAAGACGGCGATGTAGCACTGTTCTTCGGTCTGTCAGGCACAGGAAAAACGACATTGTCCGCTGATCCGGATCGTAAGCTAATCGGAGATGATGAACACGGCTGGTCCGACGATGGCGTATTCAACATCGAGGGCGGCTGCTATGCAAAATGTATTAACCTATCCGCTGAAAAAGAACCTGAAATTTTTAATGCAATTCGATTCGGCTCTGTGCTTGAGAACGTAGTCATCGATGAGAGAACACACGTAGCCGATTATGACGATAACAGCTTAACCGAAAACACCCGAGCGGCCTATCCGCTTCACTACATCCCAAATGCGTTGATTCCAAGCGTAGCTGGGCATCCGAATGTTGTTATCTTCCTGACTGCTGACGCATTTGGCGTATTACCGCCAATCGCAAAGCTGACTAAAGAACAAGCGATGTTCCACTTCCTGTCCGGTTATACAAGCAAACTGGCCGGAACAGAACGTGGTGTAACCGAGCCAGAAGCAACATTCTCCACCTGCTTCGGTGCTCCATTCCTCCCACTTCCTCCGCGTGTATATGCGGAAATGCTAGGTGAGAAAATCGACAAACACAATGCTCAAGTATATCTGGTTAATACCGGCTGGTCTGGTGGCCCGTACGGTGTCGGCAAGCGCATGAATCTGCCGTATACACGTGCGATGATTACCGCAGCATTAAACCATGAACTTGATAAAGAAGAATTTACAGCACATCCGGTATTCGGTGTTCTCATGCCGAAAAACTGCCCTGGCGTACCGTCAGAAATTCTCAATCCGCGCAACACATGGGCAGATAAGAATGCTTATGACGCTCAAGCGACTAAACTCGCATCTCTATTCGTGAAGAACTTCGAGACATTCTCTGATATACCAGAGAGCATCAAACAAGCGGCACCGAAAGCTGAATAGATTTTCATAGTAAGACGAAAACCCGGGAATTTCCCGGGTTTTCCGCACATAATCGGCATTCTTGCCCGTTCCATTCTTTCCTAGAAGAATAAACTGTTAACATTGTGGTATAATATAAATATGTTTCTATAGTTCTCGTCCGGTTCTATCGGACACATTGCGTTACCCGGCAGCATCTGGATAGAAGAAGTCCGTTGTTCTAAAGTATGACCAATACTGATTGAACGAGGTGATGTCCGTGGAAACAGTAAGACTAGAAGAAATCATTAACACGGTTATGCCCGAAGCCCAGCATGTTCTAACGGAAGAAGAATTGAACGTATCCATTGTGCTGCGGGATGGCTTACGCTCACTCAACCGGCGCGATGTGCTCGAAATCGTCGCTGCCACGATTCACAATACTGGAAAGGGCGCCTTGCTTCATTAGAAGGCGCCCTTTTTTGTGTACTCTCTACACTATGAAAAAACAGTGCACTCCTATGAAAGGGAGGCACTGTTTTTTATACCATAAAAATGTTCCCACGCTTCATGAATGCCACCGGCACAAGCTTTCTTGGCCCGGAAAATAAGCGGATGTTCTTCCAGGGTGAGCAATTCTTGCTGTGCATTACCAACAATGACGGCAGGATACCCAAGCGTAATCATCTCATGATCGTTTCCCGAGTCACCGGCCACCAGTACGTTAGCGTTGCACAAGCCATGCGTCTTCAGTACGTACTGTAAGGCTTCTCCTTTTCCGCCTACAGGCGGGAGAATATCGACATCACGTCCGCTACTCACAATTAGCTTATGAGGAATTCTTGCTTTTTTTAAACTAGCTTCTAGCTTCTCGACTGCAGCCAGGTCCTGAATCGTATAGGAAAGCCGACGATGCACAGGTATATCTTGTGGAACAAGCCCTTCACAAGTAGATACAATTCGCTTAATTTCCATCGGGCTCCAGTGTGCCTCGATATAACGTCGCCATCCCTCATCCGGACGTAAATCGTCCCCATAATAAATCTCCGTCCCCACATCCGTAATTAAAATATCTGGACGTGGCAATTTTTCCTTCTCTAATAAAGAAAGGGCCGAACTAAGATACCGGCCTGTACTATAAATAAGAGCTACATTATATGGCTGTTCGCTGTAGTAATGAAGCAAGGCAAGAAGCGCTGCTTCATCACCAACCAGCGTCCCGTCCAAGTCGGTAGCCAAAAGATGCGTCACGCTCTGTAACATTAGCCAGAACCTCCTCATATACGCTATCAATTCTTTCAGAAATTGTCGGCCACTGGTAATCGCGCTTCGCCAACCGTGTCGCCTGCTTACCCAGGCGCTGCGCAAGTAAGTTGTTTGTCACGAGCGCCTCTATCGCGAGTGATAAGTCTTCGGCATTTTTCGGTTCTACTAGAAGACCTGTCTCTCCATCGTTTACGACATTTTGCAAGCCGCCCACACGGGAGGCGATAACCGGACTGCCGCATGCCTGTGCTTCCGCAGCAACCATACCAAATGATTCATAATAGGAAGGGACAATTGTGGCTGTTGCGGCATTGAACAACAGCGCCAGCTCTTCCTGTGATTTTGGACCGACAAATTCAATATAATGTTCTATACCTTGAATCATGCGTTTCAACTTTTTATCCAGCGGTTGCCGTTTATCCATATCGATAGCTTCCAGTTGCCCACCTGCTACCACCAGCTTTGTATTCTCTGGGGCGCCCTTCCGTTCAATCAGTAGCCGAAAAGCGTCCAGTAAATCGTAAATCCCTTTCGTTTCTTCCAATCTGCCAGCAAATACAAGCAGCGGACCACTATATCCTAGCTGCTTGCGAAGTTGCGGTCGATTATAACGTGCTTGGAAGGAGTTGGCAACCCCTATCGGAATAACTGAAATAGGCGCCGGTGAAGATACGAACTCATGGATCAGGTTTCTTTCGTTATTTGTAGTAGCAACGATTCCATT
The DNA here is from genome assembly GCF_001274715.1 of Aneurinibacillus migulanus. Classification (GTDB taxonomy): domain Bacteria; phylum Bacillota; class Bacilli; order Aneurinibacillales; family Aneurinibacillaceae; genus Aneurinibacillus; species Aneurinibacillus migulanus. The sequence goes on from NZ_LGUG01000002.1 coordinate 70,043, forward strand.
GGCAATGCTCATAATCTCTCTTTCCGCTTCCAGGCGGGTTTCATCGCGAATTCCTGTCGCCTTCTGCTTGGCAATGCCCAATGAGTGGGAAGTGTGGACAAAAGGCAAGCCGTACTCTTCTTCCAGTTTTTTACCCAACAAACCGGACAGCCAATAATGAGTATGAACAATATCATACGTATGCAACGGAAGTAATTTCTTCATCTCGGCGTAAAATGCCGGGAGCATATCATGCATTTCATTCTTGGACACGAACCCCTTATGTCCCGCAGCAATACGGATAACACGGCAATATTCTCCAAATGCCTCCGTACGCGGCGCTTCCGCATCGCACCAGTGGGTAATAACATCTACCTTCGCTCCCTGTTTTTCCAATGCCAGAGCCAATTGACGAACATAATTATTTTGACCGCCTGATTGCACACCTCCAAGCTTTGCTAGAGGATCCCCATGATCAGAAATAAACAGGACTTTTTTCTTCACTCTTTCCCGTCTCCTTTCCTTATGTGGATAATACGAACAGAATTAACACTAATATTGTATTTACCCACCGGAAAAAAAAGATAAACCAAAACAGGACGTGAACATGTCAACTTATATCTTTTTAACTATGCAAATCAAAAATTTCGATAATCACCGCTGAAAGTATATATTTTTATGCTTCTACTTCGTTAGTCATAGCTTTCTATATGTATGTGGCATAGTGTCACGATAGACCACAATCTCCCCTTTTTTCTCCAAATAATTCAGGTGGGCAAGAGTTTCTCCCATGGCGAAACGTTGTTCATGTACCGTTAGAACACGGGAAAACAACTTTTGTGAAATCTGATATGCCGTCATTTCGCCTTCTAATGCATCAAGCACGAACGCTAGGCGCTCTTCGTGATGGTGCATTAATTCCTCGATCCGCTCCTGCGCCTCCGTAAATACAGGCCCATGTCCGGGAATGACGAGCGCAATATCGAGCGCCTTAATCTTTTCTAAAGATGTAAGATACGTATGCAACGGATTGAAGTCCCCATGTCCATGATAAGAGATATTCGGTGAGATTTTCTTTAGTAGATGATCGCCTGCCAGCAGTACTTTTTCTTCCTTGTTATAAAAGCACATGTGTCCTTCGGCGTGTCCTGGAGTGTGTATCGCTTCATATACCAGTTCACCGATACGGTACGTCTCCCCTTCAACTATCGGTTTCATCTGTTGCGGAAACGGCCGTACTAATCCGTAGAACATATCATCATTTTCTCCAAGCTGCTCCAATACTACATCCGGCATACCAGCAGCAAGATAAAATTGACGGTTATGAGCAAAATTCTCTACCGTCCAAGACGAAAGCGCATGCTTCTTGGATTTATCACTTATATATACGTCTGCACCGGTCCACTCCTGCATTCCTCCTGCATAGCCAAAATGATCTGGGTGGTAATGAGTAAGAACAATGCGTTCCACGTCCTGTGGCTTAATATCATGCTCCTGGAATGCGGCTTGCCACGTTTCATGGGTCACATCCCGATTCAAACCGGTATCAATAACGGTCCACGTGCTACTATGTCTCGCCAAATAACAATGTACATGGTTTAAACGAAACGGGAGGGGAATTGTGACTTGGTAAATTCCATATTCATTCATCGAATCTTCCTTTCCTGTTGAATTTAATTCCATCTTATCAAATTTTACAAATGCCTGGGATATTCGGTATGCGATCTATTGCACTCGATAGAATATTTAAACAATTTTAACTTTTAGGTTTTCATCTTCGTTTCTTGAGGTAAAGTTAAAACACTACCTTGATAATAGGAGGGATATGATGGACCTCTTAGAATTAAGACGACGTATGGCTGACTATTCACCGGAAGACGAAGTCATTCATAAAGAGTTTGATGAAGGAATCATTCGCTGCATGGATTCGAAAATCATCGAAATCGAGTTCGGTGAAGACGTAAAACAGCTAAATTTCGAAGTACTTGTACAGTTCAATCTGATTAAGCCTAAAAACAAACACTCATTATAGAGAAAAGCTAAAAAAGCGAGCAGGTCTTTTTTGTCCGCTCGCTTTTTTCTATATACATCTGATTTGATACATCGACAAATGTTTATGGTGGGAGGTAAGAAAAGAAGGAGGGACGGCGGGTGGGCGCGATCGGAAAAAGACACGTTTGCCTTTCTTCTGCCGGAACGCAGGGCGCATCCAACCTCGTCTTTTTTCCGAATCTCCTCCTTCCAACCACACTCCCCCGTCGAAATATCAAACCATACAAAAGGCCATATAGATATAAAATCTATACGGCCTGTATTCACATATCACATCGTTTAAGGTGTAACCGTGCCATCCGGACTTCTGTCCGTTTTCCCATGTTGAGCGCGGCGATCGATATTTGATGAAGATTCATCGGAAGGCGCTATGTCCTTCATTTCTGTCGAAGCCTTTTGGACAGCAGAAGAAGCTACGTCTTTCATCTCGCCCATCGCTTCACTGGCTACATTGACCGCTTCCATCGAATACTCTTTCGCTTCCATTGCTTTATCCGCGATTTGCTGAATCGAGCGGGACGCCTCCTGGGCAATGGAGGAGACGACTTCGGATTTCTCCTGGATTTTGCTCACAAATCCTTGCGGATCATTTTTCAAGTCACGAGCCATTGTAATCGTCATATCCTTAACCGTTACGGCGCTGCTAGCCACATTCGAGCGGGTCGCTTTATCCATCAAAAGCACGGTCGCGGCTCCCGCCATTGCACCGGCGAACATACCGAACAGAAGCTTACCGTAGTCGGAGTTGGCAGAACTGTTCATGTTGTAGGATGAATCGTTAGTATAGCCAGGATAAGAAGCCGTCGTTGCTGTTGAATTTGGTGTTGTATCATTCATTTCATTCTGCATATTTCGTCATCCTTTCTTCTTCGTATTGTTTCACTAAGTCACCGTTTATTTAGTAAATACCCGGCCGATCTAAGCACCAAACATACTAAGAAGAAATAGAAGTTGAATATTGCCTTCAATACTTAATAACATACACAATTAAACGAGCCCACTCACTCAATATAGTCTGCATACTCTCATGGTCCTGCCACCAATTGGTCAATTGAACCTTTTCCAGTGAATGAGAGCCTACGCTGCAGATTTCAATGTCACTTTCGTCAAATACTTGACGAAAAACATACACGGAACGACGCGTATGCCAGTCATCGGTTACAAGTGTAAGGCGCTTGTTACGCAGTGTTTGCCCCTCCATTGTCTTCTTCGTATACAGTGCATTCTCGTACGTACTGCGTGACTTCTGTTCGAGAATAATATCACGTTCTGGAACGTGCAACTGTTTCAAGAGTGCTACCATTTCTTTACTCTCTGTTGTACGCCAGGAAATACGCGCGCCGGAAGAGACGATAATCTTGGGAGCAAGCCCCTCTTTGTATAACTCAACCGCTTTGCGCGTCCGCTGTCCGTCTGTCTCTCCGCCAAGCAGAACAATAAAGTCACTCGGCTTCCTTGTATCAGGATAAACGAGGTACTGCACCATCCCATTTAAAACCGGCCTGTATATCAAAAGGGCCAATATAATACATCCAACTAATACAGCAAGCATACGTATTACGAATTTTCTCTTCACATCTTCTCCCTCAGTATCTTAAACTTCTTCCGTACGTCAATAAAAGAATCAATTCTATTAACAGAATAAAAGGAATACCCCAAACGAAACGTGCATGACGGGTCTTATGTCGGAACATATACATACCTGCAAGACTTCCCACCGCACCGCCTACTAGCGCCACAGCAAACAAGGTGCTTTCTTTAATGCGCCATGCATGTCTTTGGGCTTTCCTCTTATCAATTCCCATCAACAACCAGCCTACTAGATTTACGGCTAGTAAATAACCAAACCACCACTCCATTTCTCTTCTCCTTCCCTGCGTATAAATTATCAAAGAAAAGAGCGGCCATCGCTCGCCGCCCTTTCATTTTTCTCTTCTATTATCTTTGTTTTACCTTTAATAATTCAATGAACTTGTCGTCCCGTTCTTTAATTTTTTCAGAGACTGAAATCTCTTCATATTCGTAAATGCCTTGCCCCGACTTCGCACCCAAATGACCGGCGTCCACCAATGTATTCAAAAACTCAGGAGCTTGCCGGCTTTGACTTAACTCTGGTGCCAGGTTATCAACAACACGCTTCCACGTATCCAGCCCGCCGAAATCCGCCGTCTCGATCGGACCAATAAAGGCCCAGCGGAACCCCGGCCCCTCGGTTACTGCCAAATCGATATCTTTCGCTTCTGCTACACCTTCTTCGAGCAAGTGAAGCGCCTCTCTTACAACAGCTGCTTGCAACCGGTTAGCGATAAATCCCGGTACCTCTTTCTTCAGAAGTACCGGAGATTTTCCAATCATGCGCATTACTTCCATGGTCGTCTGCACAATTTTTTCTTCCGTTCGTTCGTGTCGGACGACTTCAACCAATGGTACCAGCTGTGCCGGATTAAAAAAATGGGTAATCATCATGCGTTCAGGTGTAGACATCTTTTCTGCCAGACGCGAAACCGGAATGGTGGACGTATTGGAAGCAATAACAGCCGTCGGCTTCATGCAGCTCTCTAGTTTCTCATATAGCTCCCATTTCCATTCGATGACTTCAGGAATTGCTTCAGTTACAAAATCGGCGGTACGTACCGCTTCCTCCAAATCAGTTGTATACGTAATACAGGCAACAGCCCGCTCGCTTTCCACTTCTGTTAGTACTCCCCGCTGCACCTGCAGTATTAGGTTCGCCTTGATGGCCTTTCTCGCCTTTTCCAAATAGTTTTCTTCCAAATCGTATAGGAAAACAGGAATGCCTGCCTGTGCATACAATTGCGCAATGCCATGTCCCATTACACCGGCACCGATAACAGCCGCTTGTTGAATCATAGTATGTCGCATCCTTTCTATTTATCTCGATCCAGCGGATGGTAAGACCCTCGCTGATGGAAGCTTAACTTTATCGTTCCCGCACTTATGTTTTAGCTATTCTTTCAACAAAATAACGTGAACTTTCCCAGGCCCGTGCACACCGAAAGCCAAATCCATTTCAATATCCCCCGTCCGGCTCGGACCGGTAATAAAGTTCAAGCATGCGGGAAGACCGTCTGGGACTTTCTCATGTACGTACGCGGTAGCCTCAGTCAAACGGGGCATAATTGCCTTCTCCGATAGTATGACGACGAATACGGGAGGAAGCAGGCTGACAAGACGGCCTCGGCCGCCACCATTCCATAACATAACCGTTCCCGTCTCCGATAAGCCTAGCTCCGCATACGCGATTCCCATCTCAATTCCGGCTGTATCATTACGTAGCTCTTGCTCGTCTACCGATGTATCCCAGCTCCGGTGTACGACACCCTGTTTATCAAGCAATCTGCTTAATCCGAGTTTATGAAGGCGTTCATCGTCCCAGTATACGACCGAATGGGCGGGTGTTTCCTGAAAAATTTGCTGTAACGCCCATTCCATTTCTTCCGGCGGAATATGAAGTACTTGTGTTCGCAGCATACGTAAATTCTCAATAAACTGCTGCACTAATCCCTCCTGATCCAACTTTTCATGTAGATGAGCGTATGGCTTTGCTCTCCAGACTGGTGGTTTCACTCCGCTGCGCCGTGGACGGCCCAGCTTACCAGCAATTCGATTCAAAAATTCTTCCCGTTCTCTAGTTGCCACGTGTACCGCCCTCCTTCTCTTTTTTCCACCATTCCCTAAATGATTGCTTGGCTGGACGCGGCAGATCACGTACACTTGTCCAACCTGCAATCGGTCCTGGTCCCTTCTCAATAACATCATCGTTTGCGAGCCATCCGGTTGCCATATGGCCAGCACGCACCGCTTTATCGTACAGTGAAGAATGGGTCGTTAGGTATCCGAATCCTTTAAATGCTAATTTCTCCTGCCAGGAAACATGCCCGCGCTCTACTTCATCCTTCCGATGCTCAATGAGCAGATCATGAAGCGGAATTTTTACCGGGCATACTTCGGTACAGGCGCCGCACAGACTAGAAGCGAACGGTAACTCCTTCCATTCCTCGTATCCTTCCAAGAGCGGTGTCAATACAGCACCAATCGGACCACTATATACACCTCCGTATGCATGACCACCAATATGGCGGTATACTGGACATACATTCAGGCAAGCACCGCATCGGATGCACTTGAGTACTTCCTGATATGCCGTGCCAAGAATATCAGAACGACCGTTATCAAGCACGATAAGATGGAATTCTTCCGGTCCATCGATGTCCTGTGGACGACGCGGACCGCTCATCGCGGTCATATAAACACTAATCTTTTGCCCCGTTGCGCTGCGCGTCAGCATTGAGACGACAATATCAAGTTCTTCCCATGTAGGCACGAGCCGTTCCATGCCCATAATGGCAATATGTACTTTAGGAAGTGTTGTAGTAAGACGCGCATTTCCTTCATTGCTGATGAGGACGACTGAACCGGATTCCGCTACGGCAAAATTGCACCCGGATATTCCAATATCAGCTTCAAGAAACTCACGACGCAGTTCTTCACGGGCAAACTGACATAATTCCGCCGTCTCGTCGGACAGCGTGCGACCAGCCACATCAGAGAACAATTCAGCCACTTGTGCTCGCGTCTTATGGATGGCCGGCGCAATAAGATGAGATGGGGTTTCCCCGGCCAACTGGATGATGTATTCTCCCAGATCCGATTCGATGACTCGTAAACCTTCCGATTCAAGGTGCTTATTAAGGTGAATTTCTTCGGAAACCATCGATTTTGATTTAATAATAGAACGAGCATTGTTCTCTTTTGCAATCCGCAGTACATGGGCTACTGCATCCCCCGCAGTGGAAGCAAAATGTACATGTCCACCATTCTGTACCACATTATCGGTCAATTGTTCCAGGTAACTATCAAGGTTTTCAATTGTATGCATGCGAATTTGCGCCGCTAAATCTCGCCATTCCTCTACATTGCCTAACTCATCCGCTGCCTGAAAACGCCCATCGCGCAATCGATCTTGGGTGAACGGCACCGCTTTACGTAATTGCTCATCGATTAGTGCTTTATTTACCCTTCCAAAAAATTCAAGTGGCTGTACACTCATTTTCCTCCCCCTCTCGCGAGAACCTCCGCCACATGCATAACCTGTATGTCTTTGCCCGTCCGACGCAGGCGGCCGCCGATGTTCATCAGACATCCCATATCCGAGCCAATTAGTACATTCGCCCCCGTAGCTTCGATATGCTTCACTTTCTCATCCACCATCGCTTCAGAAATCGTGCTCATTTTTGTAGCGAATGTACCGCCGAATCCACAGCAATCCTGGCAATAGGGAAGCTCTTCCATTTCTAGTCCTTTTACCTGGGAAAGAAGAGTCGTCGGTTCCTCTTTAATTCCCAATCCGCGACTCATATGACAGGAATGGTGGTAAGTAGCATGAGCGCGCAAATTCGCGTCTACTTGCTCTACCTTCAGAATTCGTATCAGAAACTCGGAGAATTCATACGTTTTTTCAGCCAGATTACGAGCTCTCTCGACCCAATCCGGTTCATCTCGCAAAAGTTCAGGGTAATAATGACGAAGCATCGCTACGCAAGACCCGGATGGTGATACGACGTATTCGCTGTCAGTGAATACGTTGACCATATGCTTTGCTGTTTCGCGTGCTTCTTTATGGTAACCGCTGTTGTAAGCTGGCTGTCCGCAACATGTTTGATCTTGCGGAAAATCCACCTCTGCTCCATGCTTTTCAAGCACTTCCACTACACTCTGTCCGACATCAGGAAAAAACACATCCGATAGACAGGTGATAAATAAAGAAACTCTCATCCTTACTCTCCTCTTCATGTTTTGTAATTGATTGTATTTTCTTATTTTACAGAACAGAAAGCAGAAAGCCAATTAATTACCATAACAATAAATTATAAGCAAGAAAAAAATGAATTCTTAACAAAACCTTTACATATACTTAACAAAGTGTTATTATCTACATTACTCAATTTATGCAAATAAGGAGGGCGCATACCATGAAGCTTGTATGGGTACGAACAAAAAAAGGATATGATAGGATTCTCCCGCAACAGGGAATGGTTGTGAAAGAAACGGAGCATGACGTTTACCTCCTGTTTGCGGATGGACGCTGCAAAATCTCACGTGAAGAGTTTAATGAATACTATACAGCCGTATAAGAATGGCATAAGAGTAAAAGAAAGAGGGCCGCTTTTTCAAAAAGCAGCCCTCTTTCTTTTACTTTCTTCTCGTTATCCATTTCTTACCGAACGAACATTGAATACTACTGTTTCAGCACCCGGAAGCTTCCCGTAGCCATTGCTAGCAGTGTTCCATCTTCTGTCTCAACCCTTGCTTCAGTCGTGATCGTGCGCTTCGTGCGATGCACAATACGGCCACGCGCATATACCTTACCTTCACTAACAGCAGCCAGGTAATGTATATTCATATTCGTCGTCGCCTGATTTTTTTCTCCTTGCGAACGCGCTGCAAGCCCCATAGCATTATCCAACAACGTAGCGTATACTCCGCCATGCAATGTCATGTTTCCATTCATATGCTCATGCAAAACAGTAAGCGATAGCACGGCTTGTCCTTCCTCAATGCTTTCAATCGTACACCCGACGTACTTCCAGAACGGCACATCGGAAAAGTAGCTTTTTAATTCCCGCAAATATTGTTCATCAGCCATCTTTTATCCTCCATCGTACGTAGTATGCATCTACATCTTACCACTAATAAGAAAAACTTGCGGGCGTTGTCGGTCTTTTCGTCCGTCGTTCCACGCGCTCCACAGGGAATAAAGAAAACTTGGCTGGTGCCAAGCTTCGGAAGAAAGCATATGTCGCTTTCTTATTCATCGAAAAAAATGACGAAGGAAATTTGTTCTTATATTAAACTTGGGCGCTCGCTTTTCTATTCAATAACGACTTGCCCCAGACGGTGCGATAGAACAATCGCTCCAGTAGACCAAACAAGGAACCAGCAATCCAATACAGGCAAAGCGCAACCGGCGCTTTCCACAAAATAAGCAAAAAGAAAGGAATCATCAAGAGTGCTGTTAGTATTCTTTGTTGAGTTGATATGGTCGTTCCGACACCGGGTGACAACGGCAAAAAACTGGTCAGGCAAGCAAGCGAAGCCGCAACGATAGGCAACACATGCCACGGGTCAGACTCTGCAAACGTCAGCACCCATGGAATTAAAAAAGAGGACATCGTCGCGCCATGCGTAATAAACAACGAATACATCGCCATGAAAATCGGCATCTGCAACAAAGCAATCGTAAACATGGCCATTGGTTTTACACCATATTTTTCATATATTTTTTTCGTTTCCATTATTAAATCAGTCGGCTTGTCCTTATAACGCTCTCTCAGTGAAACAAGCTCCGGCTTTATCTTCATCTGCAATGCTTGCTGCCGGGCTACCCGCAGACTAAACGGAAACAGCAGTAACCGAACGAACAACGTAAGCAACAGGACGGCAATTCCCCAATCCTGTGCCAGATGAAACAAGAGGGTAAGCAATGGAACCAAAACCACCGTAATTGGTTGTGATAAAGCGTGCATTTATTTTCTCCTTTCCTGAATAAGCATATCTATCGGCTTTTTTCAGGAAAGACGGCGGCTCTTCGTCTCCAGAAGACGATTCTTTTGCCGGGCATTTACGGCGCATGCATAGAAAACGGCGTACGATCGCTCTTGCTCCTATGCAGGAACCACTCTCACTTTCCGCAGGGACTACACCTGCAATAGATGGATGATACGCTTTTCCTGCCCTTATGATTGCAAAACATCCTGCTACAAAGGTAGATATCCAAAACATCATCCACAAAAACGAAATATCAAAAGGCAGCTCCATCGCTTTCCCTCCCTTCTCATTAGTTTCCTATCATATCGGATTATACACTATGCCATACGCATAATATAAGAGTCAGTTTCAAATTTCTATTTACATACAATCACCGCACAGCACATCTATGGGAAGGAATTTATGCTCTTTCGACGAAACACATTATATACGTATTGTGGTAAGAAATCAGTGTGTCCGAGCTGATTCATAAAGGAGGAATAAATATGAGCATAAACCTAAAAGCCAAAATCAAAACAGGGAAATCTCCGCAACAATTCATGAAAGGAATGTCGAAAAACAAGGATACGTTTCATGATTGGTATAGCCGCTTTACCTGGCCTGAAGGAGAACAAGATTTCTTCCAATCGTTTCAGCAGCGAGATGACATTCACTGCTTGATTCTGGCCGCAGACTGGTGCGGAGATGTTGTGCGCAACGTGCCTGTTATATTCCATGCTATGGATGAGGCAAAAATCCCGACTGAGATACTCATTATGGAAGATAACCTTGAGGTGATGGACCAATTCCTAACGATGGGCGGGCGGGCCATTCCAATCGTTCTCTTCATTGATACAGATGGCAACGTGCTCGGCAAATGGGGACCTCGACCAGCTAATGTGCAGGCGATTATGATCGCATTCAAACAGGAAAATCCGGATCGGAACGCACCGGATTATGATGAAAAAATCAAGGATACTAGAGCGAAAATGCTACAAGAATACGGGGAGGATACGGGGTACCAGACCATTATTATCAAAGAGCTACACGAAATCCTTGCCGCCCTGTAAAGCACCGGAAAGGAACGGCTACAGAATCGCTCCTTTTTTCGCTGTACACCCAGTCTGGTATAATAGATAAAAAGAATGAGGAAGGGGCACAAACATGAAGCCAAACCCGATTTCCCTTGAAACAGCCAAGATGCTATCTGAAAAATTGAATGTGCCAATCGAACAAATTATGCACATGCCGCAACATATTCTTCTGCAAAAGCTAACCGAGATTGCCAAAGAAGAGAACGCTGGCACAAAAAGCAAAGAATAGAGCTTGCATAATAAGACATGATAAAAGCGGAGCGGGAACCCCTTCCCACTCCGCTTTACACGTTCAAATTTTCCCATATCGCGTAAAACACCTGTGCCCAGTATTTACTACTTGCTGCTCAACATCTTCCGCTCCTCGTCTGTAAACACTCTTGAGCGAGTTAAAAAACGCACCCCTTCCGGACCTTCGAGTGAAAACATACCGCCTCGTCCATTAACCACATCGATAATCAACTGCGTATGCTTCCAGTACTCGTATTGCGATTTGCTGATATAGAACGGACTGTCTCCGATTTCGCCCAGTAGAATATCCTGATCCCCCACTAGGAACTCATCTCGTGCATAACACATCGGTGAACTCCCGTCGCAACATCCTCCGGATTGATGAAACATCAAAGGCCCATGCCTGTCCTTTAATCTCTTAATCAAAGCGAGCGCTTTGTCTGTTGCCAGCACCCGTTTGACTTCTTCCATGCTTTCACCTCCCGTGGACGCAAGTTTAGAAGAATCCTTGCGCTTCTGGTGCATAGCTAACCAGAAGATTCTTCGTCTGCTGGTAATGATTAAGCATCATTTTGTGTGTTTCGCGTCCGATACCGGATTGCTTGTATCCGCCGAATGCCGCGTGAGCCGGATATACGTGATAGCAATTCGTCCATACACGCCCTGCTTTAATTTTGCGGCCCATGCGGTATGCCGTATTCATATCCCGTGTCCATACGCCTGCTCCAAGACCATACAGCGTATCGTTTGCTACCTGCAACGCTTCCGCTTCATCTCTGAATGTCGTTACCGAAACCACCGGTCCGAAAATCTCTTCCTGGAAAATGCGCATGTCGTTATTGCCTTTAAAAATGGTTGGCTTAATGTAGTATCCATCCTTCAGGTCGCCTTCCAGATAATTGCGCTCGCCCCCGATTAAGCACTCGGCTCCTTCCTGTAACCCAATATCGATGTAGGACAAGATTTTCTCCACTTGCTCCATCGATGCCTGCGCCCCGATCATCGTTTCCGTATCCAGAGGATTGCCTTGTTTAATGCTTTTCACACGCTCAAGTGCCCGTTCCATGAATTCATCATAAATCGATTCATGGATCAATGCACGGGAAGGGCATGTGCACACTTCCCCCTGGTTGAGAGCGAACATAACGAATCCTTCAATGGCTTTATCGAAGAAAGCGTCATCTTTGGATGCCACATCCGGGAAGAAGATGTTTGGGGATTTGCCTCCCAGTTCCAGCGTGACTGGAATAATGTTTTGCGAAGCGTATTGCATAATCAGACGTCCCGTCGTCGTCTCACCAGTGAATGCAATTTTGGCAATACGTGGGTTAGACGCAAGCGGCTTGCCAGCTTCCACGCCGAAGCCGTTCACAACGTTCAGTATGCCCGGAGGGAGCAAGTCTTCGATTAATTCTATTAATACCATGATGGAAGCAGGAGTCTGCTCGGCCGGTTTCAGTACAACGCAGTTTCCTGCTGCGAGCGCCGGTGCCAGCTTCCAGCATGCCATCAGGATCGGGAAATTCCATGGAATAATTTGACCGACCACACCGAGCGGTTCATTGAAATGATATGCGACCGTATACTCATCAATCTCACTGATAGTTCCTTCTTCTGCACGTAAAATACCAGCAAAATAACGGAAATGATCAATCGCTAATGGAATATCAGCAGCCATTGTTTCCCGTACTGGCTTTCCGTTATCCCATGTTTCCGCAACCGCTAACAACTCCAGATTCTCTTCCAACCGATCAGCGATTTTATTAAGGATACGGGCACGTTCCGCGACCGGTGTATGACCCCAGCTATCCTTAGCGGCATGGGCAGCATCCAGCGCCAGCTCGATATCTTCCGCCGAGGAACGTGCAATGCGGCAGAATACCTGGCCGTTGACCGGAGAAACATTCTCGAAATACTCGCCTTTAATAGGTGCAACCCATTTACCTCCGATATAGTTATCGTACTGCGATTTGAAATTCACCTTCGCTTGCTCCTGTCCCGGTTGTGCAACGATCATATTTATTCCTCCTTGTTCATTGTAAAATTCGATTCTAGGCTCCAGCGTCAACCATCATTGTTTCGAATGATTTCACTGCGGCTTCCGCTACTCGTACATCCTGCTCCACCGATCCACCGCTTACGCCCACCGCGCCGATAATCCGGTTTTCTGAGCGTAACGGGATGCCGCCGCCAAACAATATAACGCGCCCATTGTTAGTTGTGTTGATGCCATATAGCTCAGCACCGGGAGCGCTGGCTTCCGCCAGATTTGCGGTCGGCATCTTTAGCGCCACAGAAGTCCATGCTTTGTTCTGCGCAATGTCAATGCTTACCAAAAGCGCATCATCCATTCGATGAAAAGCCACGAGATTACCGCCTTCATCCACTACCGAAATAACCATCGGGACGCCAATCTGATGCGCCTCATGTTCGGCATGTTCTATCATGGCCTTTGCTATATCCAATGTTAGCCTACTCATTCTCTTCACACTCCTTTCCCTTTTTTAAACGGCATTCCTTTTACAAGGCGAGCTGCATTCTGCCCTGTTGTCCTCCCGCTTGCCGGTTCGAACAGATAAGGTGAGCCGCGAGCCAGTTTTATGTGGCAGATGGCGCTCCCACCATCCTTTCCTACACCGATACCAACATCCAACGGGGAAAGAGTAGCCGCATGCCTGCCTAATTCCCAAACATCGCATTCTGCTCCTTCTATATGAAAGAACGGCACTCCTTCTTCTTCCAAACCTGCAAAGATATCGTTCAGCACCTTTTCTCCTGTCCCTTTTTCAGAGAGTACAGGGATACCTATCTTCGACTTCACCCGACCACCTCCCGCGCTACGGATAGTACAAGACCGGTTGCTACTGCATTACGCGGTCCTTCTGTTCCCCTTACATTAGCAAATCCGGCGACAATACCGTATTTTCCAAGCTCCTCCGTCACCATCTGCGGAATCTCAAAATCCAGCGCTGAACCTCCGACCATTACAACAAAGGAAAGATGGCGAATATTCTTAGTTGGTACAATATACGCCAGCGCCCGAATCGCATTGGTAACGAATACCCTGCGTTTAGCGCTCCGACGCACTGCCCGTACTTTTTCCATAGACAATTTGACGGGCAAGGGCACCAGTTCCTTCTCTTCTCGAATAACGACACGTCCATAAACATCCGGGGGAAACGGCGATTCGGAAAATAACATTGTTCCGTCTTCAAGCTGCATATGAAACAGGCTCATCACCTTGCCGAGAGGATTTTTTTTAACCTTCTCTGCAAGTTCCCGGCTATGAAGCGCCAGTTCTGCATCAATCAGCATCGTAACCATGTCACCCGCTCCCGCAAGATGAACCGAGATAGTTTCGCCTCCTTCGCTTACCGCTGCCGCATCCGTAGAGCCTCCCCCCATATCGAGGATGACAAGCGGCTTCTCTGTCCCCGGTGTCGTTAATGCACCTCGGATAGCCATTTCCGCTTCTACACCCCCGACCTCTACGGGAATGCCAAGTTCTTTCTCAAGCGCTTGTGCCACTCTCTCAACAGGCATGCGCTCTGTTTTTACCATGGACGCCAACGCAACACCGCTCTCCATCGATAATTCCCCGGCCATGGCACCGCTAACCGAAACCGGTATGAGCACATCCGTTGCTAATAAATCGCCGATGGAAATATCTGCAAAAGGCTGACCGGTACTCTCGGATAGGTACTGGCGTAGCCCGTTCAGCATTCCGCCTACATTCGTTCCCATCTCACCTTGTACATTGATAAGTCCTCCCGCTCTCTCGATGCTTCGCATAATCTCTTCGGCTCCATCGTTAATCGCAACCTCTATCCGGCTTTTTCTTCCGTGTAATATTAAGCGACCGGCTTCAATGCGTCGTTCCACTACCTCTCCCTGTGGAGTACGGATAACGACAGCGGAACGGTTTCCAACCAACGCCCGTGCTACTGGGGCGATTTGCCGGGTCTCATCCGGTGTCAGCCCAAATACAGTAGCAAGCCCATAAGGATTGCTAAGCGTGCGGATGACATGACCAGGAAGCGCAACCTCTACCGCCGACTGTTTGCCGAGCGGTACCTTTTCGATATAAGCGACTTCGTCAACGATGGGAATTTTACAGTGAAGCCGATTGTAGATGAGCACTCCGTCGTCTTTTTGTGCGATAGCTCCCGCAATCTTGACTCCCCGATCATACGCCTCGTTTATCATATGGGCGGCCCATTCATAATCCGCTTTTGCCGGGATTACTACAATATATGCCTGCCCATTTTCTGCATTGGATCGCAAGTCGTCCAAATGCAGCGTCATACCAATGCCAAGTCCAGTCCCACCGGGCGTGTCCGGATTATGCCCAATCATAGAAGATTCGGTAATAAGTGTTTCGCTGATTACATCCATGGCCAGATCGCCTATAACCGGAACGGCATCATTTACACGAATTTTCTTAATATCACTGAAAGATATACCCGCTTTTTCCGCAGCGCTTTTCAAGGCAAACCGAATACCAGAAACGTTATCCACCGTTCCTTTGATACCGGTTGTTTTCGTCAGGTGCTGTGCGAGAAACTCTACTTTCCCTTCGTCGACACGGGCGAGCGCCACCTCGGTCGATGAATTTCCGATATCGACTCCGGCAATTACCTGCGACACTTGGCCTACTCCTCTTCCCTGCGCAACAGCTTTCGCTTCTCGTAAACATCGGCCGCTTCACGGACAAGTGCAGCATTTTCAAGCGCTTGATATTGCGTTTCCAATTCATCAGCAATAGTCAGCAATTCCTCTTTCGTAGAACGACGGGGGCGTAAGGCGTTATAAATTTCCAAAATGCGCGAATCGGCAATACGAATTAATTCAGCGGCCCGACGAAAGTTTTTTGCCTGCTGTACTTTTCCCAGACTGTCACAAATTTGCGCATGCATCTGGAGCGTTTCGGAACTGATACGTAGATCACTTGCTTTTATTTGTCCGCTTAGTGCCGCATCCAGCGTCAATTCATCATATGATTTTCCACTTGGTGTCCGAAGCAAATCCGGTCGCTTCGCGCCAAGAGGGTAATGTTTACGGGTAAGCGTTTCCATTACAGCACCTCCTGTTCATTTATAGAGATTTGAACATTCAGCTCGCTTGGTTTTGCATCCGGTACGAGCTCCTGGCACTCTTTTAAATAAAGAATCGCGGCTACCGCCTGATATTTCGGGCGAGCCATCTGGTCGTTGACGACCGGTACCGGATTCGGACTCTCACCCAGGGCATACATAGCGGCATTGCGCCCAATCGCCCGGTATGTCTCCAACGTAATTAACGGCGATTGTGGAAACAACTCCAGATTGCTCAACGGGTCAAGATCGCGCTGATGGATAACCGTCGTTCCTCTTGACTGAATGCCAATACCAATGCCTGAGCCGCTTAGCCTAGCCGCCTGGTGTCCCATAAACGCAAGGTCTGCAGTAGAGCGGCTGCGTATCACTCTAGCCTTTACCCCCTGCTCTTCAATTCCTGCAAGAACTTCCCGTAATACGCTCGCATGGTCTACATGGACAATCGTCTTATTTATCCCTCCGCCAAATGCGGGACCCACGGCCACGACTACTTCATGTGGGTCGTATCCTTTCTTTGCGGGTTCTTTCTCAGTCAGATTCATCTGAACGGTAAAAGTTGTGGACGGCATATCGTTCCCTCCTCAATCAAAATCCTGTGGACTGATGGCCTGGCGAATGTTTTTGATTTCTTCCCATCTTTCCGGACTCAAACGGTATCCGGTACCAGGACCGCTGTAATCGTTCTCATCATTGACCGCACTGCGCACAATGTTATTTTTATCGATGATAGCCGAGGTGTGAAGGTAATCTCCAGCCACACGCTGCTTCAACATATTGAATATCCGCTCGGCAATCTCACGGTATCCCCGCTTTTCCAAAGCAAGCGCTACATCAAGGCCGGTGATACCTTCATTCAAAATTCGTTCCGCAGCCTTCAAATCGTCCACAACATTACGTAAAGGCATATCCTCGCTGCTGTTGGCATACGTGGCACTTTCCACTTCTTCATCCGTAATTGCGGGGAATCCCAGCTCATCGAATACCGCCTGTAGTGCACTGGCTGCCTCATGACGAATCTGAATTACGCTTTCTTCATCGACAGGACGCAATCCGCCGTCCACCATCATATCCCGTTGCAATACAAGGTAATCATCCATGTCCGTCGTATCCATGTTCGAACCAGCAAACATATTATCACTGTTCGGCACTGCGCTATAGCCGGAGAAAATGAAATCAGTACCAGGTAACATCTGACAGAGCATCTTGGCGCTTCGACGAATTGGAGAATGAGAAAATGTTTGATCATTACCTGAAGCTACTTCCAAGTCGAACATCGTCGTAGTGAGATTTTCCGCTAACACAGCCCTCAGTCCGCTCGGCACAGCAGCCGGTACGCCGATGCAGCTAATGGAACCGTTCTGCAATCCTTGCACACCGGCACCCTTGGCCATCATGACACAGCGCACTTCAAGATAGAGCATCGATTTACCTTCAGCGCCTGCCATCTGCACCTCCGATCCTGTGCCGGATGTAAAGCGCATTTTTGCACCCCGAGAAGCATATGCCGATGCAAGGAACGATTTGGACCAGGGCGTATCATCTCCGTCGATGAATACTGACTCTGTTCCGTAAATCGATATCGTCTCCGCATAGGAGGTCAATCCTAGCATCGCAAGGCGCAGTTCGGTTGCTTCCTCCAGCGCGTCCTGCGTAAGAATACCGCCCCGCGCAGTTTGCGATCCGATTAGCAGGGCGAGTGCATTGAATGGCGCATAACGCACAATACCAACCGTCGTCTCCTGCTCATCGAATCCCCGCAAGCCTGCCTCCGCGGCATCAGCGGCCATCAGTACCGGATTGTCCCGCACATTCGTCACATGACACTGATTGGATGGCGTCTTACGTGCTCTCATTTTTTGCAGCGCCATCATCATTTCCACTACATTCATATGATTGAGTACTTCAACAACCTTAGCAGGTGTCATGCCTCGTGCCAATTCAATCATTTCAGAGCGTGAAACATGAATGTCAACCAGCTTACGGGCGATGTCAAGCCCATCCATTGCCATTACTTTTTCAGCTATAGTGGAATCCAGCGTATAGTCGGCAATGAATTGATCTAGCATATCGAATTGCTCCCGCGACTTTCCGTCCAGCTCTACAACTTTTCCACTTTCCACTCTAATCGACGGCTTTGGATCATTTGGGCTCGCCATAGCGACGAATCCCATCTCTGGCCATTCCGTAACAAATCCATCCTGATTAATCGGCTGCGATTCAAGCACCCGGAAGCGTCCAGAACGCTTTGTCTGCTGTGAAGCCTGCATACTTTCACCCCTTCTGTTTCTCACCTTCTTTACATAATAATTATAATTTTCAATTTATTTTTTGTATCTGTATTGTAATGACCTTCCTTAGCATTCTCTTTACTTTCTAGATTAGAAAAGTGAATGCTGGAATTGATATGGCGGGAGATTCGGCATCGCTTTCCGGCGCTTGCGGTACTGTGTTGGGGTCTCGCCTTCATGTTTACGAAACAAGCGGGAAAAATAATTCGGATCCAAAAATCCGCACAATTCCCCAATTTGTGCCATCGAAAGTTCCGTTTCGGCAAGAAGCCGCCTGGCTTTCTCCAGGCGTATTTGAATAATATAATCCGTCAGTGTCAAGCCTGCCTTCTGCTTGAATAGCCGACTGACATATTGCGGATGCAGATGAACGAGTTCAGCCAGGCTCTCCAATGTCAGTTCCTCAGCTAGGTGCCGCTTGATATATGATTTAATTTTGAAAACCGGATGTGTTTCTTCCGCATCTAAGCTTGTCCCGTTCTTTGGAGATGGTAGAAACTCACGCAGCGTCCGTGCTATCTCTTGGGGATGTACCGGTTTTAGCAGATACCGTTCGATACCAAACTCATGCATGCCCATATCAGCAAAACGTTCCTCTTCATATGCGGTCAGGAAAATGAGTCTGCAGTTCGGCTGTTCTGCACGGATACGCTCTGCGGCGGTCAACCCATCCATCACCGGCATCTTAATATCTAGAATCGCTAGATCAATCGTCTGTCTCCTAGCTACCTCCACTGCGTCTGCTCCGTTCTGCGCTTCAAAACAGCGCGCTTGTGTAAATCCGCCTTTGGAGATTATCCTGGCCAATACTTCCCTTTCCAATGGTTCATCATCCACAATCAACAGATTCATATTGCTTCCCTCCCGGCAGCATAATCGTAATGGTCACTCCTTTTCCAGGTCTCCCCTTCATCTCTGTAATTCCATAGCCTGCACCAAACTGGTACTGTAGCCTGCGATGAATATTATAGAGCCCAATGTTTGTCGTGTGGCCTGCACGGCGTTCACGCTGTGCCTCCAAGAGCATATCTGCAAGAGGAATATCCGGCATTCCTCTTCCGTTGTCCTCAACCGTAAACCTGACGTCATGTCCGAAAATCTCCCCCCGTACCCGAATCGTCATTCGTTTCCCCTCCGGTTCGAATCCGTGTACGATAGCGTTTTCAATCAATGGCTGCAGCGTAAGTAAAGGAATAGGGAGACGTTCTAGCTTCGGGTCAACGAAGCATTCAAAATGCAGATGATCCCGATAACGGGTTTGCTGGATAAATAAGTAGTGTCTTATATATTCTAATTCTTCTTCCAGAGGAACGAGCTTATCGATTTTGCGTAAATTATAACGCAAAATCCGTGAAAGACTGCATGTGACTTCCTGAGTCTTCTCTGCGCCTTCTAAATAAGCGAGACGAGAAACCGTGTTAAGCGCATTAAATAGAAAATGAGGATTCATTTGGGATTGGAGCATCTTCAATTCAATATCCTGCAGCGTTTTTTCGAGTTCTGTCCGCACATGTAGCTCTTCCATTAGTTTTTGTGTTTTCTGATGAAGTTCTTGCTGCGCAATCTGAGCGGCTATCATTTTTATAATATAATTTGCAGTGATAAATAGGAGTTCGGCGACAGCGCTAACTTTTTTCTCATCCTGGCGTGCTACCTGCTGCAGACACTTGAACAGTTCGCTCCGATCAAGCGGCAGGTCACGGACGTTCCCATATATCATCTCTAACTGCTCTGCTTCGTTTTCATCCATCACTACTTGTCCACACAGCACGGCGCCTAGATACTGGCCATTATGTATAATCGGGGCGGCCAGATCGACCAATCCGGAATGGCAGCGATGGATGACCGGCTTTTCATCTTTCGCTGCCAGAATCCCCACTCTTTCATCCGATAGGATACAGCGTGCAAGCCCTTCGGGACAGGAACGAATATATAAGCAGAATGACGTGAAATTGCTAGGTTCAGTAATCGGGCGCCCTTTCTCATCGCCGATAATCACAGCAAGACCGGTTGCGTCGGCGAATCGATCCTGTACCTCTTGAAGCACTCCTACATCGACAAAGTCATGAAGCGTCAAAGCTGCCATCGCTTCCTTCCTCTCCTTCTATTTTTCCTTCCGCATCCTCTCCACTACAATGTCTTTCGGTGTCCAGCATTCAAACCGGTAAGTCGGTTTGGTCGCATATCCGAGCCTTGCACATCTGTATTCCGTTTTTCTTACGGGATGTTTGAGCACCTGGAAATGTTGGCACGTAGCGCAGCAATGATAATCCCGTTCCATCCGGCGCCTCCATAATTTTATTTTTTTAAACTTTATCATGTATAGAAAATTGCCACAAGTGAAATAAGTTTAGTTTTTTCAATATAATGTAGAAAAAAGAGAAATCACAGTGAGTTTTCGACAGATTTCGCTAGGTACTGCCAGAATGCTCTCTGAACGATAAAAAACATATCAATAACATGCTAGTTTACATCAAAAAAATACAGAACCGCTTTCTTATTCTCCAGTTACAATGATACCGAATAACACCCAAAATATTGTAAGCGTTATCAAAAAAGGAGGATAAGTCATGCCGCAAATCTTCATTTCTCCAAGTAAATATGTGCAAGGACCCGCTGTTACTAGCGAAATTGGGCAATATGTTGCTCCTTTGGGTAAAAAAGTACTGATTTTAGGTGGCATAAGGAGCATCGAAGCTGTAAAAGCGAATATTATTCACAGTCTTGCTCTCCATAATGTACAGTACCACATTGAGACGTTTCAGGGTGAGAGCTCCGACAATGAAATCAATCGAATGTGCATGATCGGACGAAATGAGAAAGCGGATATTATTATTGGCATCGGAGGTGGAAAAGCAATCGATACAGCCAAAGCGGTTGGATTTGAGCTGGATGTTCCGGTCGCAATCGTCCCAACCATTGCTTCCACCGATGCACCGTGTAGCGCACTTTCTGTTATCTACAGCGATGAAGGTGTATTCGAGCGATATCTGGTGCTTCCAAAAAATCCGGATTTGGTGCTGCTTGATACTGAGGTCATCGCCCATGCCCCTGTTCGGCAGTTGGTGGCAGGAATGGGCGACGCTCTTTCCACTTATTTTGAAGCATCCGCCTGTGCTCGTGCCCGTGCAAGAAATATCGCAGGAGGGACGATGACACAGGCTGCCCTGGCCATTGCCGAATTATGCTATGAAATTCTGCTACGGGACGGGTACAAAGCAAAAATCGCCTGTGAACGCAAAGTCGTAACTGAAGCGCTGTCCAATATTGTGGAAGCAAACACGTTACTCAGTGGACTGGGCTTTGAGAGTGCAGGATTGGCCGCCTGCCACGCTGTCCATAACGGGTTAACTGTACTGGAGGAAACGCATCCATACTGTCACGGAGAAAAAGTAGCGTTCGGTACGCTCACTCAGCTTGTGCTAGAGAATCGAGCAATGGACGAAATCGAGAAAGTTATCGATTTCTGTCATCTTGTCGGTCTGCCCACCACACTTGCCGATATTGGACTCGAAAATGCCGATCCGAAGCAAATCCGGCTTGCGGCAGAAGCGGCCTGTAAAGAAGGGGAAACTATCTACAATATGGATATGGAAATTACGCCAGACAAAGTATATGCTGCAATGATGGCTGCTGACGCGTTGGGGCATGTATACAAACAAAGCAAAGAAACCGTATGGATGCAATCCTCCTCCCTTGTGCTGTAACACCTTAAGAAAAACGCGCGGGCATTGCTACTCATCCTTTTCCATCTTTAACAGCGACACCTACTTTCTTAATTTTTTGACTCTATTAAACAACTCTATTGATATTTTATAAAACCGAACAATTGTTCTATAACAAAGAGGTTATAGTAAATTGATAATCATGGAACAAAGAAAGAAAAGGGACTGAAAGCCAATTCTTTCAGTCCCTTTTTAACTCTCGCTTCTATATACATCTGATTTGATAAATTGACAAATTCTTGTGGTGAGAGGTAAGAAAAGAAGGAAGGGCGGTGGACGGGAACGGTTGGAAAAAGACACGTTTGCCTTTCTTCGGCTAGGGCGTAGGGCGCATCCAACCTCTTCTTTTTCTGAATCGCCTCCTTCCAACCACGTTACCCTGTCAAAATATCAAGTGTAATTTATATCGTATCGTTTACTTATTTAATCACCTTTACCGTTACGTTTTTACGTCCCCACTGTAGCGCTTGCTCACGTTCAGGGAAAAAGACGTCGATTTTTTTTCCTTTAATCGCTCCGCCTGTATCACCTGCTATCGCTGTGCCATATCCTTCTACATAAACCTTGGAACCGAGCGGAATAACGGACGGATCTACGGAAATCACTTTGGCATCTGGATTCTCCTTTAAGTTAATTCCCTGGGATGTTACTCCAGAACAGCCCGCACAATTGGCCGTATAGGCCGAGCTTTCAACCGTCATCACTTTGCCCTGCTGTACATTCTCATCTGACGTATTCAATGCCTTAAAGGTTTGTGGGCCGGCAATACCATCGACATCCAACCCTTTCGCGCGTTGGAACGACTTTACGGCATCAACAGTAATCGTGCCATAATAGCCGGTTGCTGTATGAAAATCAAAGTGGCCCCGATTCTTCAAAGCGGTCTGCAATTCTCGTACGTCATTGTTTTCCATGCCATAGCGCAGTGTTTGATCTCCCATGGAAGCTTGAGCCATAAGTGGAGCACTAACCATCATTCCGGCGGTAACGGTAGAGACAACAATTTTCTTCAGCGGTGTAAGCATATTGATAGATTCCTCCTGTTCGTCTATCCAATAAGCTTCCGCTTCTTCTTCCTGTCACGCTCAATAATATGAACATTATATAAAGAAATCTTCCGGGTTAAAAGGGGTTCTCCTGATTTTGCGAACATATAACCAAATTCCCGTCTTCTGCCGTTTTCCAACTTTCGTACCGGACAAAAATGCGTTCATTGCAGATGCCCTCTGTAGTTGCTCTCATTGCATAACATGAAAAATCAAATGCTGCCAAACGCCTAGAAGAAACACTAGCGGCCATTGATAAGATCGATAAGTTCATCTATTGCATATCTTACTTCCTCTTTTGTATTGTAAAAATGCGGGGCGATTCGTATAACATCGTTTCTCGCAGATACGACAATATTCTTTTCTTTTAATCGCCTCTCGACCTCGGATGCATTTTCTACGTAAAAAGATATCAAACTCGACCTGTATTCAACAGATTGTGAGCCGGATATACATATGCCTTTCTCCCTCCCATATTCTAAAGCAAAACACGTCACTTCCTGAAGATACGCATAGATGTTATGCACACCAACACTATGCAACAATTCAAGTGCTGCATGCGCTGCATACACACTAATAAAAGAAGGCGTTCCGGTTTCAAAACGACGGGCCCCTACTCCAGGTGCAAGCTTGTAGATATCAAACATTGCTGTTTTTTCCTGTCCAAGCCAACCTGTCACCCTGGGCTCAAGTCGTTCGGCAAGATTCTTTTTTATATATAAAAATGTCGTCCCTGGAATTCCTAGCATATACTTACGTGTTCCAGCGACCAATATATCAATATCCATTTCCCTTACATTAATCGGAATATGGCCCGCCGATTGATAAGCATCGACGAATAAAAGTGAATTTTTACTATGCACAATGTCAGCAATCTCTCCAAGATCTTGCTTATATCCATTGTAATAACATACATGCGGCACACACGTAAGTAGCGTATCGTGTGTAACCTCCTTCTCATACTGCTCCGTATCAATTATTTCGTTCGAAGAACGGATGAACGATACATTGGCCCCAAACTTCCGTTGTGCAAGCCATATGTGGCCGACAGTTGGAAAATCCATTTCCGTACATATGACTTTATTTTTGCCTTGCTGATAAGAAAAAGAAGTAGCCAACGAAGAAATAGCATCCGAAGCGGAAGACAATACAGCAACCTCGTCCGGTTCCGCTCCGATTATATCAGCAAACCTTCTTCTGGCCGCTTTCACTCTTTCCATCGCAAGACTCCAATTGTTTCCCCTCGTAAGCAAATGATGATGATATTCCTCAATCGCATGTGAAACAGGTTGAGCCAGCGCACTTTGAGAACAACTGGCGAGATATACATGTGTAGACAATATAGGAAATAAAGAACGATATGAATCGTATGGATGGCCCACCGTTTTTCCTCCTTACGGTTAAAAATATTGCTTTTCTATACATTCCTTGATATTTTATTCGTTATCAATCGACCGAATATTATTTTGTCTATAACATAATTGAAAAATGTAATCATGAAAACGACTACGACTATCATCGCCCGCTTTGTAGCCCTGCAAATTCTGCTTCATATGGGGTTTGGTTACCTCTTTGCAAAATGAATGCGTTGCAGCGATATCGAATCGAGAGCAGTTTTGTTTGAAATGGGCATTTGCAACTCGGCTTTAGCTACCGTTCTCGTCAACATAAGCACATTATATTTTCTTCATTGTACAGTATCGAAATCAACTAAAAAGATGTATACTATTCATAAAATACAGTCTGTTTTCTTTTTCGTTACTTATACTATATAGACTTATGCTTATCATTTCGACATAAGAAAAGTGGTTTGAGGTAGGCATGTTCGAGAAGGAAGAGGTTGGATGCGCCCTGCGCTCCAGCAGAAGGAAGGCAAACGTGTCTTTTTCCGAGCGCTCCCGCCCTTCCTTCTTTTCTTACCTCCTACCATAAAAATTTGTCGATTTATCAAATCAGATGTATATAAGTCAAATATTATGTAGGGTATGTTTAAAAACGGAAGTGAGGAGAACGCATATGGAGAATGAAAAAATCGTAGTATTGATGCCGCTGAGCGGAAGCATTTTGTGGGAAACATACGGTGAATCGTTCGGCTATCTGCAAATCCCTTCCTCACTGAAAGTACCGCTGAACGAAGTTGAAGTCCGAAGAGAATGGATCGCGGAAACCGAACGAGGGGTTCTTTACTTGCAGCGGGAGTGTGCTGAATAAAAAAACAATAGAAAAGAAGAAAAGGCGGAGTTCCCCAAAGCGGGTATTTCGCCTTTTTCTACGGCAAACTTTCTCTACTCTATTCCTCCTACAGAGTAAAAATAACCTATATATTATATATTACGGAACCTTATTCCCCGTAATCGAATACGATCTTATAAATGATTACATAAAAAAGGCCGTGTAGAATAGCATCTTCACGACCTACAGCTCCTTAATTGGAGAATTGCTGCTTTTACAGCTTGCTTATCTTAATTAAAATCCATTATATAGAAATCTCTAAAACATTAAGAGGAGCACGCTGGAGCGACTGAATTCTTCTAATCTGTTCATTAGTCAATCGGCGAGCAACAAGGACAAACGATGACATTTCATCGTTAAATCCTATATTAGTTAAATTTGTGACTTCCTGACTGCCACGGAATACTCGAAAATCACCCTGATAGTTGACATCCCTAAACAAAACGAGCGTAACATTTGCCGGGCTGAATCTATTTCTCACGCGGAAGCTTGAAAGCAAGTCATTGAACTCAAACGCTCTTGCGTCTCTGACCGCTACTCCGGCGCGACGAAAAAGAATGCGACGCCCTGAAAAGAATGCATCCTCAAACAACTCAAGACGTAATCCTCTACCGGGAACAATCTGTCGAACGCTAGTTTTTTTCATTATTATCACCTCCTGCTTTAACATATGCAGCAGGTGTAACATGCGTTTGGACAACTTATAAGGGTATATCACCAATTATTGAATACATAATCGTCACTCTATCATTTAAACGTTCAAAAAGGAGAAATAATGACTTCATTTTAGATTTTTAAGATATAATTTAACTATTATAAAAATAGGGATGTGGAAAATAATGAACTCGATTTCAACGGTTGCTAAATACCTTACTGAAAATGCACAATCTTTAGCGATTGAAATCGTTGAAGATATTATTTATAGAATAAAGTTAGAAATCCCAAAAGAAGAAATAGAGCAAGCTATTATTATGTATGTTGGGTTTTTAGGCTTTTTGGGAAGTTCTATTACTTGCAACGAGGATAAAGTACCGGAAGGACTTATGACATGGAGTAAAAAAAATGGAGAGCGTGAAGCGTCTCTAAGCGGAAAAATTTCAGACATTATCATTCGTTACCCGGTTACCCGTGTGGTCTTTACCGAACGCATTACTGAAATCGGTGTAGCTCATGGACTTTCAGTCGAGGAAGTCGC
Source organism: Aneurinibacillus migulanus (assembly GCF_001274715.1). Lineage (GTDB taxonomy): Bacteria > Bacillota > Bacilli > Aneurinibacillales > Aneurinibacillaceae > Aneurinibacillus > Aneurinibacillus migulanus. Next base: position 96,529 of record NZ_LGUG01000002.1, read on the forward strand.
TTTTATTATTAAACGAATTAACTATATGCTCGATATAAGCATTAACGAAACCATTCTTGCCTTTGAACGCCTTAAAGATAAAATTATCAAAAAGGCGCAAGAAGAAGTAAACGAATTATCAGCACCTGTTGTACCTATTCAAGATGGGATTGCCGTTCTCCCGTTAATCGGTTCCATTGATTCTAACCGGGCTAGACATCTTTTAGAGAAAGTTGTCCCTAAAATTACCCAACTAAAGGTTGAGTGTCTTATTGTCGACTTTTCAGGCATCGTATTTATTGATACGACAGTTGCCAATCATATATTTAAGATTTATGATGTTCTTCGCTTATTAGGAATAGACGTCACAGTAACAGGTATACGCCCTGAGCTAGCCCAAACGGTTGTCAGTGGCGGTATAGACTTCTCATCTATCAAAACCTTTGCACATGTTAAGCAAGCGATAGAAAACATTAAATAGAATAATCCATCTACTTTCGTGTGTAATTGTAAAAACTCTTGAAAGCCGCTCATGCACTAAAAACAGCTTTCAAGAGTTTAAAAAATACAAGGTCGCTCAATCGTATTCGCTTTTTCTCTTCTGAATTATTTTAATACAATAACACAATCTCCCCAGTGCTCGGTACCAAAGAAAAGCTCCATCTTGTCGCCATCTGCCACTGGACCGACGCCAGCCGGTGTACCCGTATAAATAATATCACCCAGCCCCAGACCAAAATGCTCGGCAGTGAACTCGACAATCGTCTGCATGTCAAACAGCATGTCGCGTGTATTACCTCGCTGTACTGTTTCTCCGTTTTTCACAAGAGAAAAATCAGCCTCCTGACATGCCTCCTGTCCGGGAAACGGATGAAAAGAGGTTAGTACGGCCGAATTTGGAAATCCTTTCGCTTTAAGCCACGGATGACCTTTCTTTTTCAATTCGCTTTGTACATCACGCAGTGTGAGGTCAATACCGAGAGCCATTTTGTCTACCATATCCTCGACCTTCATGCCTGGTTCATACGGACGGGCCACATGAAGTACCAATTCTGCTTCATAATGTACCTCGCCTTTATTTCCAGGCACCCTAATCGATTGTCCGTTCGCTTCAACGAGCGCATGCGTCGGTTTGGAAAAAAGAAACGGGGAAGTTGGCACCGCGTTCCCTAGCTCTTCCGCGTGGAGGCGATAGTTTCTTCCCACACAATAAATGTTACGTATTCCGTCCATCTGTACCCTTCTTTCATACGATCTGACTTATGCCCATCTAGACAGACGTTACCATACCGCCGTCGACAAGCAACGTACTTCCTGTAATATATGTACTTGCTCCTGAAACGAGAAACGTCACCACTTTAGCAAACTCTTCCGGATCTCCATACCTTTGAAGCGGAATAGCCTGCTTCGCCTTTGCTTCTACTTCTTCCTTGGAAACACCACGCCTCTCGGCGTTCATCTCGTCCAGATGCGCTACGCGATCCGTTGCGATGCGCCCCGGCGCTACCGTATTAACCAGGATATTATACGGTGCTAACTCCATCGACAACGTCTTGGCAAGACCTACAATTCCCAGACGGAACGTATTGGAGAGAATGAGTCCCGGGATCGGCTGCTTAACAGAAGATGAAGCAATATTGATAATTCGGCCGCCTTCCTGTTTCATGTCCGGTAGAACTTCCCGGATTAAGCGAATATAGCTTAGCAGATTCAGCTCGAACGCCTGTTGCCATTGTTCATCTTCCAACTGCTCGAACGTGCCTCCCGGCGGTCCTCCTGCATTATTAATGAGAATATCGATTTTGCCAAATGCTTCACGTGTCGCTTGAACAAGCGACTTGATTTCGTCATAGCTAGTAATATCCGCACGATGATAGGCCACCCGGCCTGCACCGAATCGCTCCAGCTCTGCTTTCACCTGCTGCAACTTTTCTTCGTGTCGGCTTGTAAGCATAACATGTGCGCCTTCTCTGACGAGCTGTTCCGCAATAGCCCTGCCAAGCCCCTGGCTTGATGCAACAACAAGGGCAACTTTTCCGTTTAGTTTCAATTCCATATTCGCGGACCTCCTTTTTCTCTATTATTGTAGAATGTCTCTTATAATTTCACAATGGCACGTCCACGTATCTGTCCTTGCAAAATACATGCAAGCGTCTGTGGCAGTTCATTCAGCGTAATCTCGTGTACAATACCAGCTTCCAATCCGTTTGGCTTCAAATCGTTTGCCATCCGCTCCCACAGAGGAAGACGAATCTTCATCGGACAATAGACGGAGTCGATACCTAGCAAATTCACTCCGCGTAGTATAAAGGGGAAAACAGAAGTCGGGACAGAGGTGCCCCCAGTCAATCCACTGACCGCTACCGCGCCTCCGTATTTTGTTGTACTTAAGATGTATGCCAGCGTTTTACCACCAACAGGGTCAACCGCCCCTGCCCAGCGCGGCTTGCCAATCGGCTTAAAGGTTTCTGGGGACATTTCTTCCCGTGTCACAATTTCTTTAACGCCCAATTCTCGCAGATATCCGTGCTCTGCATCTTTCCCTGTACTGGCGACCACATCATATCCTTTTTCAGCCAGCATTGCGACAGCGAGACTACCTACGCCTCCGGTTGCACCTGTTACCAGTACCTCTCCTTCTTCCGGTGTAACCCCACTTTCTTCCAAGCGCTGTACAGACAATGCAGCGGTAAATCCGGCCGTTCCGTAGGCCATCGCTTCTTTGAGTGTAAGTCCGGACGGCAGCGGAACAACCCATTCCGCTGGCACGCGTACATATTCACTAAAGCCTCCATAATGCGCTACACCCAGCTCGAAGCCGGTTACGAGCACGTTATCTCCTTCTTTGAAACGTGCGTCCGAAGAAGTGACCACTGTTCCAGCCACATCGATTCCAAGAATCAACGGATACATACGAGCAATGTTGCCATTCGGAATACTGGCGAGACCATCCTTGTAGTTCACGCTGGAGTAGGCAGCACGAATGGTCACTTCCCCCTTAGGTAATTGGTCGATGCTAAGCTCTCTGACTTCTGTTGACACATCGCCCGATTCTGCTTTATCAACAACAAGCGCTCGAAATTTCTCCTGCATACAATTGTCCCCTTTCTATTAGCAAAATGAAGTTTTCATCGCCAATTCAGTCATGACAATCATTGCCTTATATGCTTCTAGAATATCTTTGGCCTGATAGCGTACGATCGGTTCTCCGTCTTCAATCTCCGTTCCCGGCATCAGAGCCGCCCATTCCGCCTGTCCATGATTTGCGAACTCGATTGTCAGAACAGGATTCTCCGGCGGCGTAAGCGGTTTTATATTTCCGCGATTTTCAATCGCCTGCTTCGTTTTTTCCCGCAGCAGCCAACCCGCTTTTTCTGGTGTCAGGCAGAGCGCAGAGGTACGGGATATTTGTCGCTTGACCACCGCAGTAGTAATTCCGGGAATCAATGCTTCAGCTTCAACTGCTGTCTCATCATCGCCTGCCACTAACAGAAGCGGCACTCCATAGTATCCGGCTACATACGCGTTAAAACCAAGTTCACCAATCGGTTGATCGTTAATGTACATATTTCTTACACCGAAAATCATCGTATGGCTGAGTACGCCTTTTCTTCCAGCCCGTGAGTGATAGCCGAGAAATATAGCACCCGCATATGTATCGTCCAATCCCTGCACCATCGAAAACGGCTTCACATCTCCGGAGATTAGCTGCGCCTCCGGGTGTAGTCTCTCAATCAACAAATTGTTCATCTTGGAATGGCTATCGTTAACGACAACATCCTTAAACCCTTCCTGGAATGCGGCTTCAATGACATGGTTAGCTTCGTCGGTCATCAGCTTCTGACCGCGCTGATAATTGCGCTCCTTTGAATCTACGAATGTTTGGTCCACAAGACCAGTAATGCCTTCCATATCAACAGAAAGATATAGTTTCATATATTCACTTCCTTTATTTTTCCTCAAGCGTAAATATTCGATATTATCCCGCGTTTTTCCTTTCTGACTGAATATTAAAGTATTTTTATTTATTTTTCCGAAAAAACAATATAACGAAAACGAGTCCCGCTCTATGCAGGGACCCGTTTTCATTTAAGGTGTTACGGTTTGTTTTTCCAAGATAAACTTTTGAATTTTGCCGCTGGCCGTTTTCGGCAATTCATCTACGAAACAATACGCGCGCGGTCGTTTGTATCTGGCAAGTCGGTCCCCTTCAAGAAGAAATTCGTCCAATTCCGACTCGCTTACCAGGCTACCTTTGCTCCGAACAATGTAGGCGAGCACAATCTGTCCCCATTTCGAATCCGGCTTACCAACAACCGCTGCTTCGCGAACACCGGGATGTTCGATAAGCTGATCCTCTACCTCGCGCGGATAAATGTTCTCCGCACCTGAAATAATCATATGATCGATCCGATCGCGAATCCACACGTACCCTTCTTCATCATACTCACCCATATCCCCAGTATGGTACCAACCGTATGCCAGCGCTTTTTCCGTCGCCTCAGGACGATTATAATAACCGCCCATCATGCATGGCCCTTTCACAAGAATCTCACCGATATCCCCTGGCTGGCATATATCATCTGGATGAGTAGGAGAACCATCAGGCTGTACTCGGCAGATACGCAGCTGGTGCGTAAGACTGGGCTTGCCGGCAGAGCCTGCTTTCTTCAACTGTTCATCTGCGTACAATACAGACATGCATGGTCCCATCTCGGTTGTGCCATAAATTTGAATTAAATCTGCACCGATTTTCTCTTCGAACTCGCGAATCAGTACAGGAGCCATCGAAGCACCGCCATATTCTAGTAAACGTAATGACGAAAGATTATATGCACCGAAATCATCAGCATGCAGCAGCATGTTCACCATTGTCGGGGCAGCAAACATATGGGTTACCTGCTCCGTTTCAATCGCATGCAATACATGTGAAGCATCAAAATGATGCAGCAGTACATTCGTTGCACCAACCTGCACACGCGGCAAGAACGACGTATGCAATTCTGCTGTATGATTTAATGGTGCAGCGGACAGACCGACATCTTCTTTCGTCAGCCCCATGCACTGCATCATCATAAAGTTATGGTGAACTTTGCTACGGTGTGTATGTAGTACTCCTTTTGGACGGCCGGTTGTACCGCTGGTGTACATCATGATACAGTAATCATTTTCTGATACGGCTACTTCTGGACGCACCTGTTCTTCCGCTTCCAATAACGCATAGAAATCCAGCGCCCCTTCCGGTAGAGCTTCATCGACATAAATGTAATGTTCGACCGGATTTCCAAGCTCCCGGGCTCTATCTACCACATCTGAGCCCTGTTGTTCATATAGCAGAACCTTTGCCTTACCGTCCTGCAGGATATACTGCAATTCATGCGCAGCCAAGCGATAGTTCACCGGATTGAAAATGGCGCCGATTTTCGCTACGGCAAACAGCGCCACTACAAATTCGCTTGTATTATATAAGAAGGAAGACACCACATCGCCTTTTTCCACACCCAGGCGCAAAAGCGCCTGAGCGAATTGGTTAGCTTTTCGATCCAGTTCAGTGTAAGTCCAACGGTGGCTTTTTTTTCCGTACTCGTAAACCAAAGCGGTTTTATACGGAAAATTGCGTGCTGACCACTCCAGAGTCTCTCCGATCGTTGTGCTCATCTCATTCCTTCCCCTTTCCATTCTCTGTTATTTCATATAATCTGGCTTGATAAACCCTTGGAATTCCTTATCAATTACATCTTTGAATTCTTGTGATTTATACGCTTCTACCAAATCTTTCACAAACTGTTTGTCCTTGTCTGCCGTTTTAATCGCTACAAGATTCATATATTCGTCTGGAATCTTTTCCAAATCGAGCGCTTCCGTCAACTTCAGCCCTGATGCAATAGCAAAGTTACCATTAACGAATGCATAGTCGGCGTCATCAAGCGAGCGCGGCAGTTGGGCTGCCTCAAGCGGGAGCAATTTGATGTTTTTCTTATTTTCCGTTACATCCTTCTCCGAAACACGTAGTAAATCTACGCCATCTTTCAACTTAATCCATCCGAAGTTCTGCATCATAACAAGCGCACGTGCCTGGTTTGTCGGATCATTCGGCAAAGATACGGTCGCACCTGGCTGTACTTCATCCAATGACTTATGCTTATGAGAATAAATGCCGATTGGCGCGGTCGGCACTTGAATCAAATCTTCGATCGGTAAGTTATGCTCTTTTGCAAAGTTCTTCAAATAGATAACATGCTGAAATACGTTAGCGCTCAGCGAACCTTCGGCAAGCGCCTGATTCGGCTGTACATAATCGTTAAACTCAACCACTTTTACGCTATAGCCTTTTTTCTCAAGCACCGGTTTAATGCCTCGATTCACTTGATCGCTGTAAGGCCCCGCTGTTGCTCCAATCACAACTTCTTTTGTGTCTCCTTGTTCCTGTGGTTTGGCTGCAGTTTGTTCATCTTTTTGCCCACCGCAAGCCGCTAAAAATGCTGTTAATAATATAATTAATCCAATCAGTATAAGCGGTTTTTTCTTCATGATGATTCCCCCTAAAATGTTTATCTAGCGTTTATCCAAATAATGCGCAAGGCGATTACCTGTAAATTGAATGATTTGTACAAGTGCAACTAGTAACAGGACCGTCACGACCATTACATCTGTCTGGAAGCGATAATAGCCGAAACGAATCGCTAAATCACCGATTCCCCCACCGCCTACTACGCCGGCCATTGCGGAATAAGAAAGAAAGCTGACTACCAATACCGTTAATCCGAGCGTCAATCCGGAACGAGCTTCAACAATCAGCACTTTCCAGATGATTTGATATGTAGAGGCTCCCATTGCTACTGCGGCTTCAATTACGCCTCTCGATACTTCACGTAGCGATTGCTCAACGAGTCGGGCGAAATATGGAATCGCTGCAATGGAGAGCGGAACAGCTGCAGCGACAGGTCCGATAGTCGTTCCGATTAGTACACGCGTTAATGGAATAAGTGCGACCAATAAAATCAAGAACGGAAAGGAACGAACGATATTCACAACAGAGCTGATAATCCGGAATAAAATCGGTCTCTCCAATAACTGCCCTTTACTTGTCAGGAAAAGCAGGATGCCAAGCGGAGTACCGAGCAGAAGCGCTGCTCCAATTGCAATGCCTACCATTAAAAACGTCTGTACGATAGAAATACCGATTTCCGGCAGCAATGGAATGACATTATCAAACATGTGCGACCCCTCTTTTCTCGCTGATTTCTTCCTCAAACAGCAGCTTGGCGATATCGGTTTTCGGTTTGGCTTCCCGGTCCGAAAGCGATATCTTCTCCACCAGATGCCCGTTCTCCATAACCGCTACCTTGTTGCAAATTTCCTTTACTACATTCATCTCGTGTGTAACAAGTAAAATCGTTACACCTAACTGTACGTTAATTTCTTTTAAGAATGCGAGAATCGTTCGTGTAGTCTGTGGGTCGAGCGCTGAAGTTGGCTCGTCGCACAGCAACACTTTCGGTCGGTTGGCAAGCGCTCGAGCGATGGCGACACGCTGTTTCTGCCCGCCGCTTAGCTTAGATGGATAGCTATCAGCCTTCTCCATCAATCCTACAATGTCAAGGCATTCCTGAACCCTTTGTGACCTTTCTTCTTTTGCTATGCCAGCAACTTCAAGTGGAAATGCTACATTTTCCGAAACCGTTCGATTATTCAATAGATTAAAGTGTTGAAAAATCATACCGATTGATTGCCGTGCTTTGCGTAGTTCTTTTTTTGATAGTCCGGTCAGCTCACGACCGTCAACATATACTTCACCCTCATCCGGCTTCTCCAGCAGATTCACCAACCGTAACAGTGTGGATTTTCCGGCACCGCTAAATCCGATGATACCGTATACGTCTCCTTCTTCCACATGGAGCGATGCTGGAGCTACTGCCTGAAACGTACCCCCAGATGTTTTGTAACTCTTGCTAACATTCTGTACTTTAATCATGCTCTTCACTCCTTTTTCTCTTGTTTTCTCCTGGCATGAATCAAATTAAACAAAAACGACCTCTCGCTTAGCAAGAGGTCGACGAACGTATCTATGGATTCGCCGGACCCCTCATCTTTCAGCGCGCATGCACTGCTGGAATTGGCACCGCTCGAATTTGAACTTAAAAATTCGATGGTTGCCGAGGTTTCATTGGGCCAGTCCCTCCACCTCTCTGGATAAGAGTCCGAGATGCTCTCGTGTTCAGTTGTTGATTTTATTTTAGCAGATTAAACCTCAAAGTCAACTAGGAATTATAGAAATATTTCTTTTTAAAGTGAATTTTATTGTAGTGCCGCTTTCCGTCTTAACTCGTTTACCCGTAATTGCATTCTCTCTTTTTCAAAAATATCTTACTTCATCTTCTTTTATTTGCAAGCGTAGCATCGTTACATATTTTCTTCTTCAACTATACGGTATACAATATACAGAAATTGCATAGGAGGAGACTACTGTGACTATCCCTTATTCTACATGGACGCTTGTCGGCATCGGCAAGCTGGGGCAGGCTCTCTTAACACTATTTCAAGCAAGTAATTACCCTATCGGTCTGTATCATCCCAACATCAAGAAAAGCGAGCGATGTGCGGCGGCATATCCTTTGCACACTTCTGTATCCAAAGAGTATCTTCTTTCCTCAGATATCGTGATACTTGCCTTACCAGCAACACAAATTCAGCCGTTCATCGACGAACTGTATCCGTTGCTGTCACCTGTCTCTTCTCCCCTGTTTTTAAATATGGCTACGATGATTTCGACAAATGCATTACGAGAAGCATATCCGGAGCTTGCATGGCAAGGTGTGAAGTTCATGGGACAAGCTGATGATCTGCGTGAAAACGGAAACGGATTGTTTATAACCGATAAGACATCGGCAGCAGATTCGGAACGGAAAAATGCCGTAATTCAAGTTTTCTCCAGCATCGGTCATGTTGTACAAGACGAAGAACAAACCGTGGAAAATATAAATCGGTTGGCAACCTACTACGCAATCAAAGGTGTCAAAGAACTGGAGAAGGTGATGCAAGAACAAGACTTCCCCGAACTATACCGTAGGCAGGTGCTTCTCTCGCTTGTTCCTGGTGTCATTCGTTCTTATACAGAAGGTACCCTGGGCCATTTCGGACAGGCGGTGGCAGATGAACTAGAAAACAAACCTTCATAAGAAAAACTTGCGGATATTGCTGCTCATCCTTTTTCCATAGAGAGGCCAAACGGCCGCTTGGTGTCACTTCGGGCGAACCGACAAAACATCTGCGTTTTTCAAGCGATACGATTGAAATAAGCTTCTTTTGTCGAACATTCCTTTTATTTTTCTTTTCAAATTCCTCTGCCGATGCTTGGATTATCGGAACGAAATCGCTTTATGGTAAAATAAAGGAATGAGTCTAATACACGGATGATGGAAAGGAGAAAAGCGGTGGTTCCAGCCGAGCCCGCCGCGCAGCACATGACCCAAGCACCTAACCTTGTTCAGACAAAAATTGAAGAAGCGATTCAGCTTCTAGAATCGCGTTTTCTAGAACGTGAAGAGCTGATTCGCCTTTTATTTTTAGGAATGATGAGCAGTGAGAATGTGCTGCTTATCGGCCCTCCAGGCACTGCAAAATCACAATTGGCCCGTGGGGTATCCCAGCTGTTTGGTAGCGAGCAATGTTTTGATTACCTTCTAACGAAATTCACGACGCCCGATGAGATGTTTGGACCTGTGTCGCTTCAGCAGTTGAAGCAGGATCGCTATATCCGTCAAACAGACGGCTATCTGCCCGCTTCTCAATTCGCATTTTTGGATGAAATTTTCAAAGCGAATAGTGCCATTCTCAATGCGCTCCTTTCCATACTGAACGAGCGCCTATTCTTCAACGGCAAGGAAAAACAAAACGTCCCGCTTCTATTTTTAATGGCCGCTTCCAACGAATTGCCGGAAGAGAATGAGCAGCTTGAAGCGCTATATGATCGTTTCCTGATTCGCTATGAGGTCGGATATCTGAAGAACGTCTCCAGTTACGAGCTCATGTTCCAACTTCCGGACGAACCGCTCCCGACGCTCCTCTCGCTTGATGACGTACAATCAGTACGGGAACAAGCACGGCATGTCAAGCTCTCTGAGTCACTTGTCTATTTTCTGTACGAGTTGAAACAGGCAATGGAAGAAAAGGAATTCTCGCTTTCCGACCGGAGATGGAGCAAAATTGGACACATCTGGAAAACATCCGCCGCGCTAAACGGCCGTGAGTATGTTTCTATTTGGGATACGGTATATACGCCCCATATGCTGTGGAATGTCCCGGAGGATTTACCCGTACTTGCGGAACTGTTCGATAAACACTTTCAGGATGCATTGAAGCGGGAAATGGAAGAAGAGCTGCCGCTCCGAAAGTATGAGCAGACCGCCGATAAATGGCTGGAGAAAGAAGATGAGCTGCACGGATACCAATTTAAACGGGAAGTGGGCGAAAAGCTTGGTAAGGACGCCGTTATACATGCCCAATCCCTCCTGGAAAAGTGCCGTTTAGAAGTAGAAGAAACGGCGCGTGAACTGCGCAATAAACTTGTTGCCTGGCAGGAAAAAGAAAAAAACATTGAATCTTATTTGTATAGCCGAAATTTTCTACTCCTGCAGCCAGACCGTTATGCGGTTAAGTATTCCCGTCTGCGTATTCAGGGAGAACGAATTCTGCAAACACTACAGGGCTTGTACCGGACACTGTTCGATAAAGAAATTCCCGGCACAGAATATGACTATACATTGTAGAACGGCGGTGTTAGCAGATGATTATCCGGAGCACACGCGTCGACCGTTATGTGTTTGATGGATTTATCCGTTCCTCACGCGCGGCGCAAGAATGGATTCAGGAAGCAAAGCAACAGGCCCCCTGGTTCAATGTCGAACTGTTCGCTGATTTCTTCCTCTGCTTCTATCTGCCAAAACCGGAGATCGATCCGGGCTGCGAAGCAACACCGTTCCATCGCTGGCTTGTCGATACGCTCAGAAAACAATACTTCTACCGGACAATTCACCCACAAACGGTCTCGCAGGTAAGTGCCTCGTTCAAAACGGCATTAAAAGCGTTAATGTGGCTAACCCATACGTACCAGGAAGAAGTGAAACGACGGAAGGAAGATGAGCAAAAGCTCTCCTCACTGGGCATTGAACAGGAAGAAGGCAAACAAGGTCAGGAAGCATTGCAATTGAGCGAACAGCTAACCGACAAACAAATTGAGAAGCTTAAGCTGGTCGGCTATACACTACAGCAGGGTAAGCGAATCGTTGAGGAGAAACAGGAAGCGCAAGATACGCGTCCGTTAGTGGAAGCAGAAATCGCCTCTCTTCGCAAAAAAATTACCACACTTAGGGAAGAAATGCGAACGGAGTTCACCAAGCGATCCAAACATAAACAGAAACTGAAAAAAGCAGAGGAAGAGCTAGCGCAGCGCGAGAAACAACAAAAACGCCTCGCTCGCCAGGAGAAGCAGGCCATTTCCCGACTAGAAGAAGAGCTTGGACAATGGCTGGATGCTTCACTCAAACAGACACTTTCTGTCGAGGGAGAAGAAAACAAGCTTTTGTTTGATTTGTTGGAAGCAAGCCAACGCTTTGCGAATCGGCGCTGGGGAAGCGAATTGGGTAAGCTGCGTCGCCAGGCGTTCGACCGCTATCTGGAATGGGCAGAAAAATTAAAGAGACATCCAGACTTGCTCACATTTCTTCAAGAAGTGGGACGCAACGTTCATCAGTATCGAGTGAAAAAACGCAAGATGCGTACTTCCCGCATTCCAGAAGCATACGATGATTTACGGCAATCCGGCGATATCTCGCATATGCTGCCAAGCGAAGCAGCGCTGCTCGCCGATGAGGACTATGAATTGTATTTCACGGTCAAATGGCTGGAACAAAAGCTACTCACATACAATACAACCGGTTTTATCGAGGAACCACAAAAAGGGCCTGTCATCTGCATGCTGGATACATCGCACTCGATGCGCGGAAGCAAGCTCAGGCTGGCACAGATTTTCACAATGACGTTTGCGGCACTCAGCTTGCTAGAGAAGCGCGATTTCCTGCTTTTACTATTTGGTGCCAAGGGTGAACTGAAAGAACACCCCCTTTACTACCGTAAGCCGGATTGGCCAGCGTTCTATGCCCTATCGCAGATGGCATTCGGCGGCGGGACACATTTCGATGCGCCAATTACGCGTGGAATTGCGTTTGTAGAACAAAGTTCTCTCTTTCGTGCTGCGGATTTCGTTATGGTTACGGACGGTGTCGGCCATATTTCTCCACCTGTCCGGAATAGACTGGCTGAGTTGGGCACACGCCATCATGTACGACTGCACTCGCTCATTATCGGTTCGGCCCGTCAGCATCTCGTACAGACATACGATATTCTCGGTGTCTCGCACCGGGTCCGTTTTGCGACCCATTGGGAAACGCAGGAAGCTAGCCAGATGGGATTACTGTTAGATGTATTCGAAAACGCTGGAAAATAGTTTAGAAAAATGAAGGAAAGGGTGTTGAACAATCAACACCCTTGATTTTTATTCTCTATTTCCAGGTTCGACAAATTGGAGAAGCTCCCGTTCTGGACCATAGAATAGAATCATCCGTCCTCCGTCAAGCGTCGGTTTTGGCTCATCCGAGTTAAAAGTGATCCCCTTCTCCTTATAATGTGCAATCGCTTCATCAATGTTATCTACCGTAAATGCTAGATGATTGACGATGCCACTATCGCTATAACCCTCACTCGGCTTCAGGTCCCGGATAAGCTCGATTTCCATGCCCGGCTGATTATCGTGGTACAGAAATGCCATCTCACGTACGGCATTCTGTCCGCGTATTCTTACTTTGTAATCGAACATCTCCTTATAGAACGCAATTGAACGATCCATATCTGCTACGATAATTGCCACATGCTCTATTTTTTTAATTATCATGCTTGTCTCCTTTATCATGCTATGTACTCGCTTTATGAAATGCGTTCTGAACACCCGTGATTTCAATCATGGGATGAAAGAATGCTCGGATAAGAAAGGGCTCTATCCCTTTCGATTGTCCGACTCTTTTAACCACTCTTCTAGTGCTTGCCGAACAGCTTCTTGAAACGAAATATCTTTATCCAAACAAACTTTTTTAACAGTCTTAATTAAATCTTCTTCGATACGTACACTTACTTGCTTTAGCATATTTTCCCTCCAGATCGTTAGGTATAACTTGTTACTATGTTATGATGATAGCAAAAAAAGGAGGTGAAATCAATATTAATAAATAAAGCTTATAAGTTTCGCATCTACCCAAATAAGGAACAAGCAGTACTCATCAATAAAACGATTGGCTGTAGTCGATTCATTTTTAATCACTTCCTGGCAAAGTGGAAGGAGACGTATAAGGAGACAGGAAAGGGATTGACCTATAACACCTGTTCTTCCCAACTTCCACAACTCAAGAAAGCATTCGTGTGGCTCAAAGAAGTAGATAGCATTGCGATTCAATCATCGGTAAAGAATCCTGCTGATGCTTACTCACGATTCTTTAAAAAGCAAAACGATGCTCCACGCTTCTAACTATATACATCTGATTTGATAAATCGACAAGTTTTTATGGTGGGAGGTAAGAAAAGAAGGAAGGGCGGTGGGTGGGAGCGGTCGGAAAAAGACACGCTGGCCTTTCTTCTACCGGATCACAGGGCTCATCCACCCTCTTCTTTTTTCCGAATCTCCTCCTTCCCACCACACTCCCCTGTCAAAATATCAAATGTAATTTATATAGAAGTGTGGCATGGTAGTCCTAGTGCATATCATGTTGTACCATACGTACGAGCATATGTGCGAGGTGATGACGCTGATCCTGGTCGCCCACTTTCCATAATTCTTGTAGCAGACGCTCTTCGCGGTTACGCGGTTCTTCATTAGCAGCCAAATAATCGCCAACCTTTTCCGCCGTTTTTGCTAGTGCTTCTTCGCCCATTCCTAGCTTTTCACCAAGCTGCATTTTATCTCTCAGATAACCTTTAAACGAATCAAAGCTGGAAAGTATGTCATCTTTTCTATCTTCACCCATGCGGCTTGCAATTTCACCAACGCGGCTTGTTTCTACATTTCCGTTTTTATCTACCATATGCTCCATCTTGCTGTTATCCATTATTTTTCCTCCTTATATGTGAGAATAAGTTAATGGTACAGTTAGAAGTTTCCACCATTCGTATTTTCTTAAACCATATGTACATACATCTGACTATCCACTTCACTCCCTTTGGCAGCCTATTCCCTGTTGAAGAAACCTTTCCTTATCCTTTACACTATTTTTAACAGTAAACATTCATGCTATATAAAGGAGCGACCTTAGATGGGAATTCTTGAAGAACCAGATCTGCTTGGCATTTATTTCGAGCGGCGCGATAAAGGTCATGCAGAAGAATATGCGTTCGAAATCACACAAAAATATATGTTTAACTTCTTCATAAGCAGCATGAACAGGCTTTTCGCTGCCGATAGGGAAGAAATACGAGAGGACATGCCAATTGATGAGAAGATGCGGCTGCTGTGTCTAAAAAAAGCATCTGACAAGGAAAAACTTTCGCTTATTCAACGCTGGTATGAAGATTACAAAGACAGCATCTACTCTTCCTCCGATTCTTTCGAACGAGCTTATCAGCATCGTAATTCGCTGATTCAGAAAGGTGGAGAAGATTGATATCTTCATAATATAAAGCCAGAACAGGCCTGTTCTGGCTTTAACTTTAATCTTTGACTTAATGAAAATGCCATAATACTCCCTCTTAAGAAATAACTAGATCAGGTTTTTTTCCTTTTAGAGGATTCGTCTTCTCTACTGCGTAGCCTACATTTAATATAGTCCCTTCCTTGAATGCTGGGCCTATAATTTGCAGACCGACCGGCATTCCTTCCTTGAATCCGCATGGCACAGTTAACGCAGGGAGACCGGTTAAGTTTCCTGGTCCTGTAAAGCGAATAATATGATCAATTAAATCAACTTTTTCTCCGTTTAGATCAGCGTACTCTTCTCCTATTTTCGGTGGAAGAATCGGCAACGTCGGCGTAATAAGAACATTTACCTTTTCAAATGCCTTTTGGAAATCCTGTTTAAGCTGTCGTCTTATTTGTTGTGATTGAAGATAATCTACTGCTGAAGGAATTTCTCCTAATTCAAATAGAAGTCGAATATCTTTACCAAAATCTTCAGGTCTCGCAAGAAGATTTCGATGATGAATCGCAGCGGCTTCTGCTAGAATCGTAATCATCTCAGCGTACTCTGCATATCTTAGTGACGGAATACTTACTTCTTCCACCTTCGCTCCCTGATCGACTAGACGCTGAATTCCTTGCCTAACCAGCTTTTCGATATCAGCATCAACATGGTTGAAAAAATATTCTTCATTAATACCTATGACCAAATCTTTAACATTACCAGTTAACTGCTCTGTATAGCTTCCTATCGGAACGTTTACGGAGGTTGGGTCATTTTTATCATATCCCGCAATCACTTCTAGCAATCCAGCTGCATCTTTCACTGTTTTCGTCATCGGTCCGATGTGATCAAGCGACCATGCAAGAGGAAAGCAACCATATTTGCTCACTCTGCCGTGAGTCGGTTTCAGACCTACAATTCCGCAGGCTGAAGACGGAATACGTATCGAACCTGCCGTATCTGTTCCTAATGAAGCAACACTCATGTCAGCCGCAACAGCGGCACCCGAACCTCCGCTCGAACCTCCGGGAATTTTTTCTGTATCCCACGGATTACGGCAAGCACCGAAATGCGGGTTGTTGTTCGTTATGCCCCAGGCGTATTCATGCATGTTCAGCTTTCCAGTAAAAATGACACCAGCTTCTCTTAGCTTGCTTACTACCGTCGCATCAAAATCGGATACGAAATCTCCATGAATTTTGGAGGCCATCGTAGTCACTTCGTTTTTAAAGTATAAATTATCTTTTATTCCCATCGGAATCCCATGGTACATTCCACGATAGTTTCCATCCGCGATCTCTTTTTCGGCTTGTAAGGCCGCTTCTTCTGCTTGTTTACGTGTGATAGTAATATAAGCATTAATCCGCTCATTATGCGATTCAGCATGCTCTAATATCTCTTGTGTTAATTCTACAGGGGAAATCTCCCTCTCTCGAAGTAAAGGAGCTAGCTCTTCTACTGATTTCGTAACCAGTTCTTTACTCAATGTGATCACCTCCAGGAATGTGACGAAGGGCAATATCATAGTCATCCAATACAGCGCTTTCAAAATCTGCTTTTAAATATTGAATTGCTTGCCAGCGTTGTTCCAATACATCAAGATGACTCTCCGACACTTGTACGCCTCTACTCTCCAATACATCACGAAGTGTTACTTTCATCATACATTCCCTCCTCTATAAAATACGACTCTCTTTCAAATATCCGTACCTTCTTCCTCCTTAACCTCCTTTCTCTTTTCAATTTTCTTTAAAAGCAAAAGCTATACCAATAAGAAATCCCTATAGGAAAAGCACCAGTAAAATATCAAGTGTCGCAAAATCGAACACAAGATTTCAAAATATTTATACTTTTGCTATAGTAAGACATATAGGGAAGTTTGTCCGATTTTTAGACGGGTGTCCGAAAATAAAACACAGGGAGGAAAGGATGCATGAATATCAAAATCGGGCTATTGTTTTCATTAACCGGAACGACGGCCTTAACAGAACGTGGACAATGTGATGCAGCGAAATTCGCCATAGAAGAATACAACAACAAGCAACATAAGGTAGAAGCAATCGTTCGCGATATTTGTTCAGACCCGGCCAAAAGTGCAGAAGAAGCTGAAGCGCTTGCTAAGGAAGGAGTGAAAATTTTTATAGGGTGCTATACCTCAGCTTGCAGGAAAGCCGTTCTCCCTGTCTTGGAAAAATATGATTGTCTTCTTGTATATCCCACCTTATATGAAGGCCGGGAATGTCATCCAAACGTTTTTTATACAGGAGAAGTTCCAAATCAACAGATTCATACTCTTCTTAATTATTTAACTCATCGCTTCGGAAAACGAATCTATTGCGTAGGTACGGATTATATTTATCCACGGGAAACGAATCAACAGGTCAAAACATACTTAAAAGAAAGGAACGGGTCCGTAATCGGGGAACAGTACGTACCATTTGGTCATCAAAACTTCTACGATATTCTGGAAGATATCATGTTAAAACAGCCTGATGCCATTTTTTTAACGCTTGTGGGCCAAAGCATTATCCCGTTTTATAGAACGTATCATCGAATGAAGCTACAACCTGAAAAAATCCCTATTTTCAGTCCGATTACGAAAGAGACTGAAATCGCAGCCATGGGTGCTGAGTTTGGGGCTGGTCATTATAGCTCGGCCAGCTATTTTCAATCGCTTCATAATCCGTATAACACGAAGTTTGTCAATGAACTCCATCGTTATATTGGCTCAAACCAAGTGATTTCTTCCGTGATGTTTAATACGTACTTGGGTACAGGTATGATTATAGAAAGTATTATTGAAACAAATAGCCTGGATCATCGCACTATCTTTTATCAATTAAGCGGTAAGGAGCTAGAAACTGCCTGCGGAACCTTGTTTGTTGAAGAAGACCACCGTCATCTTTCACGACCTGTCAAAATTGGAAAGGCTTTGCCTGATGGGCAATTTGAGGTTGTCTGGGACTCTCAGCAAAACATTCCTCCTAAGCCATTTAAAGAAAAAAGCAAGGAACCCCCTCACCTGAATGAAATCACATTGGAAGCTTGGGGCCAAATTAGCGAGGAAGCACTTCTTGTGATGTCGGAGGATAACCATATATTGTATATGACTAAAAAAGCGGAAGAGCTAACCCGACTACAGGAAGGACAGGCCCTTACACCAGAAATGCTTCAAAACATGCATGATTCGTTCGAGGTTAATCATTATGGAGCAAAGCACCAACAAATGCTGCTGCTTAAACCAAAAATAAGTACCTTCCCATCCGGAGCTTTTTATTGCTTTGACCGTATACGTACAAAAAATTATGAATACCAATTGGAGCTCGAAGTAGCCAGACTCGCATCTCAATCGTCGGCCAATGTTCTTATACTAGGGGAAACCGGAACTGGAAAAGAAGTCGTTGCCCAATCAATCCACAATCAAAGTGAAAGAAGAGACGGTCCCTTTATTGCTGTAAACACAGGATTGTTACCTAGAGAACTTATTGCCAGCGAATTATTTGGTTTTACAGAGGGGGCTTTCACGGGTGCTAAAAAAGGGGGAGCAATTGGCAAGTTTGAAGCAGCAAATAACGGAACACTTTTCTTAGATGAGATTGGTGATATGCCATTGGAGCTTCAGGTTGTATTGTTACGGGCGATTGAATCAAAAAAGATTATGCGGCTTGGGGAAAATCAAGAACGGAAGGTAAATGTACGAATTATTGCTGCAACACACCGAAATCTACAAGAAGAAATTGCGTATAAGGGGTCATTCCGAGCCGATCTTTTTTATCGTCTAAATGTATTATCTATTACAATACCTCCTCTTAGCGAAAGACCGGAAGATATCGAGCATCTCTGCCAGGAATTCCTGAATGAGTTTCACCAAACCCATGGCGAAGGCCCGAACAAAATCAGTAATGAAGCACTACAATTATTCATTCAATATCATTGGCCAGGAAACATTCGTGAATTAAGAAATGTGCTGGAGCGTGCCTTTTTACTTTCCGGAAGAGAGAAAAGTCACATACAAGCAAAACATTTACCAAGGGCTCTAAAAGGACACTATCAACGAAAGAGTAATCCTACCGAATCACTAAAAGAGATGGAGCGGAAAATGCTTGAACAAGTACTCAGGAAAACGGAAACAATTACCGATGCATCTAAGGCTCTTGGTATCGCCCGTAGCACACTATACAGAAAACTAAAAGAATTCCAGATTACCCGATAAGGATCTAAAGCATATTATACCTGTTGATACTTCCAGGAAGAGCCACCATATCATACCACAAATGGGCATCGTTATGGTAGCTTTTAAGCAAAATGTTAAAATAAGTATATCGAGAGGAGGTATGCCATGTTACAGCAGGAACGTCTCTCAATACTACGACGAAATCAATATATTCTTTTAAACGCGTTTACTCTCTTATTTTTGTTAATATTTTTTGTAATTATACACCTGTTTCCCTCTATCCCGATTCAGTTTATCTTTAGCATTGCCTTTTTCTGTAATGGTATTCTTTTGCTTTTGCCTAAAGGAGCAGCACTAGGCCCCCTTTATTTCTTTCCTTCTATGCGGGAATTGTATGACTATACGGAGGCTAAACGAGGAACAGAAGGAAAAAAAGCACGTAATATTGCTATACCGGTACGATTTGGTGTTGGTGCTTTATTTCTTTATCAGGCTTTAGTTTTTCCTATTTTCCGTGAGCCACAACAATATAGTGGAATATTTTTTGTTATATGTGTAGCCCTTGCTTTTATTCTTATAAATGTAATTCTTTATTTTCAAAACCGGAAACTTGACCGCAGTACCCCTGAACAACTTAAGGGTTATATCCCTTAGTTCCAAGACCGTTACTTCCTCCAATCTTATAAAGCCGGACATATGTCCGGCTTTCATTATTATAGTAATACACGTAATCATTCATTGAACTTATCTCATTATTAAGGACAAAAATATCATAATTTTCACAGGGGTAGGCGAATATTATTTCCCTTTATTTGTATACAACTCCATATCATTAACGAGAATATCGTACAGGACACTATGTTGCTTATCCAGGGTTTCCAAAAATAGCTTACCGGCTGTATCATCTGAAAGCTGTTGTTCATCCAGATAATGGGCAGCGGAAATCGGCTGTGCTTTTACCGGTTGATTTATGTTCCAATTTTCAGTTGTTGATTGAATGTGTAAGGATTGAATTCCACTCTCATTAGGAGTTGGAAATGCAACATGGAACGTCACATCTGACTTCCGTTCATATAGCTGGCTATCGATCAAAATATCGGCCTTAACATAATTGTTTTTACTGAAGATGGGCTGTAGCGTTTTATCCTGTTGGATGGTAGACACTTCTTCCTTCAAGGTACGAACCATCGTATCCAGCTCGTTTTTGAACGTCTCTGTCGTCATCTTCGCTGTAGCATCCACATTGTTAATCGTTCTCACTATAACCTCAATCGCTTCCTTATCTTTGCTTATTCCATCCATAAAACTCAGAATAAGAGAAGGAATCTCATCTCCATTTATTTGTACATGCACATTCTTTCCATCTATATTCTCTCCCTGTACTTTATCCTGCTTGGATGTTATTTCAAATCGGGAGGGATTGGGCAAGTTTTTGATAATATGCGGAGTAAGCTCTTTCATAGCCGCAAGGTAATTCTCCTGGTTTGAAGATAATGAGCTGGCTTGATTTGCAAGGCGAATTGGCTTACTTGCGTTATCAAGCTGAATGACCATTTCCGTTTGATCGATGAATAGCTTAAATGGAATGGCTCCTTTCTGCAATATAATCTTACCGTCTATTGACATTGTATCCTCATTCTCACTTATCATATGTGCGCTAATTTTTATATGATTGAACAACTGCAAGAACTTCAATTCTTCCTTATCTTTGATTTTACTACTGTCATATTCTAGGTTAATAGCTGTGGTCCCTTGCGACTCCATGGATGTAATTTCCATTTGCTTGTTTGCATATTGAGCAAAATCAATAGCACCTTCGGATGAACAACCTGTTAATAACATGAATGTCGTACCTGCACTAACCAAAATTCTCTTGATTTTTCTCATAATTTCTTCTTCCTCTCCTTTTATATAAATAACAATTAAAAACGGTTGTTTTACAGCTTCCCTCCTTCATTCAACAAGATTCATATTGCACATGGAATAACTCCTACTTTCAAATCATGATATTTTTACCTTATTTTAAGGTATAAGAGAATATTTTCCTATATTTTTCTTTGAAATTTAACTCAAAAAATAGTATTTAAACTAATCATCATAAGATTTAACACATTTATATACATCTGGTTGGCCTTTCTTCTGCCGGATCGCAGGGCGTATCCAACCTCTTCTTTTTTCCGAATCTCCTCCTTCCAGCCACGCACCCTAACATTCAAAATACCCTATAATAGTTCTGCACCTTCGCCCTTCAGACGATGGCCACAAAAATACATATTGATAAAATTTCGATACCGAGAACCAAGCAGTACGTTTATGTATCTAATGTTTAAAGAGAGAAAGGAGCTTTCCTATTGGAAGACGATATAAAACAAGCTAGAAACGGAAATCAAGAAGCGTTCATCCGTTTAATAAAAATAAACCAAGCCTCGTTATACCGGGTTTCTAAAGCGATCGTAAAGACAGATGAGGATTGCGCGGACGCTATTCAAGAAACGATTCTAAAAGCTTATCATGCCATTCATACGCTTCGTGACCCAAATTACTTTAAAACATGGCTAATTCGCATCCTAATTAATGAATGCAAGCGTATCCTGCAACGAAAAAAGCGTTTGGTTCCACTCATTGAACTAAAGCAAACACAAACAACAACAGATGACTACGGACATATTGAAATTCAGGAGGTTGTGGACTCTTTAGAAGAGGAATTGCGTATCATTGTCGTTCTTTATTACTTTAATGATTTACCTATCAAAAGGATCTCGCAAATCTTAGAGCAACCTATTGGCACGATAAAATCAAGACTTCACCGAGCACGGTTGAAGCTAGCAAATTTATTCGAATTACATGATGAACATGGAAAGGAGCGAATGTCCTAATGGAGAAAAAACTCGACCACAAAATCCAGCAGCGGATAACAGAAGCCTCTCCCCTCGAATTACCTGATATCGTAGAAAGCCGGATTAATCAAACGCTCGCTACGCTGCCAAAGCGCAAGCCATCACGTACCCGAAAACCACTCCTGATTGCCTCCGCTACCTTACTTATTACAGGAGGAATTATCGGATCAGGGTTTATTTCTCCAACAATGGCTGAAGCATTAAAAGCCGTACCCATGTTCAGCAAAATTTTTGATTCCTTAGGAGATGAAGGTATCCAGAATGCGAATCGTAAGGGCTTTACTTCTTCTGTGAAGCAAAGCGCAACCGATCAAGGCATCACCCTCACCATCTCAGAAGCACTGTATGACGGGACACGTATATCGCTTGGGATTATAGAAGAAGCAAGCGGCACTCTTCCCCCTCTAAGTAACCGTGAGCAGAGATATAAATCCAACTCATACCAGGATAAACAAGGAGCAAATTGGTGGGTAAACAGTGCAAATGTTACGCATGTAGATGCAAAACAAAATATAGGTGTACTAAACCTACAGCCAGTAGACGATATTCAACAAAGCGATTCATTCACGTTCCACTTTGAAGTTCGTCAGATAGGTACTATCAAAGGCAAGTGGGCATTTACTATTCCGATTACAAAGACTGATACGAATGTAAAAAAGCTCACACCGATGATTACAAAAAATATGAATACCACCTCCTTAACGCTTACTTCCGTGGCTGTATCGTCACGCGGAACAGAAATAAAGCTTAGAACAGCAGAACCGCGTAATGAGAATACAGCCTTTAATATGAGCTATCAAGTCATGGATGAACATGGTTTCCCTCTCACTTTCTTAGGTGGCGGTGGTAGACCAGGAATAAGCACCAAGGATGGTCGGATTGCAATGGAGTACACTTTCTTTTACACACCGATGAGAGAAAATGCAAAATCTCTTATAATAAAGCCTTTTACAGGCGGTAACAGCTTCGGGGAAGCCTTTACAGAAATTAATCGACTTCCTTTAACGATTAAACAAGGCGATATCGGATCGATTACGGTTAAAAAAGTGGAGTTCCTTACAAACAAAACGATATTGCACTACGATGTAATCGGCAATGATCCATATAACCAGGCTGGTCCAATCTGGCTCGTACAAGGTGGAAAGAGCGGTAAAAAATATGATGGAAACGGCGGAAAATTAACCGAGGTAAAAGGTAATATTTATTCTTTTATTCAGGAGTATCCAGCACTGAAAAAAGACGAAGCCATTCAAATTCTTACGTATAAAATGCGCGATGTGAAATTTTATAAGGAATTAGAAATAAAGCTTCCTATCCGCTAACACAAAAACGAACGAATCATAATAAGGAGCAGATGAACGGGGAGCATTATGAGAGAGAAAAAACGCTGGACAACACTTCTATTTCTTTTGATAGTTATTTTTATATGTACCTTTTTATATTTTCAAATTACACCTAAGCGTACACCATTGCTTCCCTATGAGAACAAGGTGCTTGTGCTGACATATCACCACATTGACGAAGAATTAAAAAGCAACGCTACCATTACACCGGCACTTTTTGAACAACATATGAAAAAGTTAAAAGAAAACAAATACAATGTTATTTCGATGGATGAATTTATTGCCTTCATGAAAGGCAATAAAAGCGTGCCGCCGAACGCAGTTCTTCTCACTTTTGATGATGGCTATAAGAGCTTCTATCAAAAGGGGTATCCCGTTTTACGTAAGTATGGGTATCCTGCTACGAACTTTATCATCGTAAAAGCGACCGATACACCAAATCCAAAGGCGATTCCGCACCTAACCTGGGACGACATGCGAGAAATGAAGCGAAACGGCATAAGCTTCTATTCGCATACATATGACCAGCATACCCTGTGCAAAGTAAACGCTCAAGGAGAAACAGGACCTATGCTCATTACACCAATATACAAAGAGAAAGAGCAGAGGATAGAGACAGAAACGGAATACAGACAGCGAATAGAGGAAGATCTTCAGTTCGCAAACAAACGTCTGGAACAGGAGCTAAACAATCATGAACACCTTCTCTGTCTCCCGTTTGGTGCTTATAATGATAGAGTGATAGAAACTGGGAAGAAACTTCATATCCCTCTCTTCTTTACAACCCAGGAAGGAATCAACGAGGCACACAAAGAGAAAGTTATGCGAATCAATGCCGGATCTCCAAATATTTCGGCAGAAGGGTTGATAAAGAAACTGGAGAACTATAATCACTAAAAGACCCTTCAGAAACAAACACCAAATTAGTTAATGAAAAAGACAAAAGAAACATAACTGGGATTATCGGCTCTAAAAGGCAAAGCAGCCTCCTGACATATCAGGAAGCTGCTTTGTTTAGGCGTTGCATGTTATTAGGCAGTTACACTATTTTGTTTCATCCATTGCCTTATTTAACTTATCGAAGTAAGGCTGTATCACTTCTTGATGTAGTTCATAATTTTTTCTTTCTTTATCTGATAACCGCTCGGGATGAAGTACTCCGTCCTTATCAGTCATTTTTGATGTGTAGTACATCATGTCTTTCAGCAAACCTTCAAATTGGACAAATTCCTCCTTGCTCAATACACTCTTAGCCTTTTCAAGTTTTTCTTGAAAAGATTCGTCTGTATCCAGTGTTCCTCCATTTAATTTTGTAAAGAATGGCTGAAGAGATGTGGTCAGCTGCGTATATTCTTTTTGCTCTTCAGCGCTCAAGCGTTCGGGATGAAGAACTCCTTCGCTATCTGCAATCTTTAAATTATAGTGCCCAATTTTTTCAAGTAAGGTCATGAATGTTGTAAACTCTTTTTCGCTTAATTGCTGTTTTGCGGATTGCAATTTTGATTCCAGCTCTTCATACGCTTGTTGTGTTCCGCCAGCTTGAATCACTTGTTCCTTTGAACCATATATCGTGTCTGCGATATATGAATACGCAGCAAAAGCTCCTGTGGGTACCAATAATGAAGCAGCTACAATGCCTGCTACCATACGTTTTTTCATCTGTCTTCCTCCTTGTGTATGTGTACGTTCATCCATAATTTTTTCTTTCAATTCTAGTGAAGCCGTCACTTCTCTGATTTTTCCTATATGAGGGAATGAACGGATTTGTAAGCACCCTGAATTATTTTCTCATCCAGTTCTCCATACACTTTACAGCTGCCGGCTAGCGTAAGCGTAATGAGTGGGAGCATCTTTATTTGTATTCTTCATCCGCTACTCCTCTTTCAGCCTTACACTATATATTGGCAAGAAAGAAGTATACCGTTCGATTTTTTTGAAGAAAATTATAAACAAAGTAGTTACATCTTCAAACAGACCCATTTAGCAAGCATAAAAAATAGACCTCCCTTGAGCTAATAAAGCTCAAGGAAAGGCCTATATACATATCTACTGCTTTTTATTTATCCTGCTTTGTGTTCAGAGCAATTAAACTAGCGAAGTCATGAACCAGTGTCGCTGCCAAAAGAGAAGTAATCTGCGTCGGATCATACGGAGGAAGCACTTCCACCAAATCGAATCCGATATAATTGAAGCCGGTCAAGGAACGAACCATTTCCAGCGTTTCAAGACTGCTGAATCCACCCACCTCAAGCGTACCGGTTCCCGGCGCGCAAGACGGATCGACAAAATCGATATCAAAAGTCAAGAAGCAAGGTGTATCCCCAATTGTCTCCCTAAGCTCCTGCAGCAGGTTCTCGAATCCTCGTTTACGAAGGTCTGGCGTTGTGATGACACGATATCCCAAATCATAGCTGGCCTGCAAATCTCCAGGATGATTAAGCGTACCACGAATGCCGATCTGGAAAACTTTATCCGGCTGAAGCAATCCTTCTTCATGTGCACGAATAAAAGGAGAGCCATGCCAGTATTTTTCATCATAATACGTGTCCCACGTATCCGTATGAGAATCAAAATGAATCATAGCGACAGGACCGTATACTTTAGCTGCGGCACGCAGGCTCGCTAGCGTAACAGAATGATCTCCACCTAACCCGATTGGTACAATGCCTTGTTGCATCAATCCAACTACAGACTGTTCGATAAGCTCATAGCTGCGGTGGATATTATGCGGAATGACAGGCACATCACCGATATCAATTGCATTCGTATCGTCAAATGGATACACGTTATGAATGGGATGATAAGGGAATAGCGTCATGGATGCCTGACGGATCGCTTGCGGTGCAAATCTGGCGCCTACCCGGAAGGAGGCGGCTGTATCGAAAGGCATACCTAGAATAGCGATCTTTGCGTTTTCACGCTGGGAAGGCAAACGCATAAATGTTCCGGTTGTGCAAAATTCCGGCTTTACATCGGGTGACAATGGATATTTCATTTTATTTATTCCTCCGTTTTTTCCGTTATTTACTCATACTCGAATGTTAGTCGTCTTCTCTCTCGTATAGGTAAACACGGCTGCCTCTAAAATCATAGAAAGCAGAACAGCAATGAGGAATAATTTACTTTGCATAATCTCAACCCCCATCCCGTGGAACAGGTGTATTTTTGTTGTACATTATTAGTATATAGCAAATTATATGCCAATTTTCACACAAGTAAAAAAGCTTTTTTCTATGCTTCCTGTCGAGAATTTATGCAAAATAGAATAATTTATGCACTTCTGAGGATTCGTGAAAACAACGTTTTGCAGACGCCTCGTTAGTTTTTCATGTAATAGAAGTGGAAGAAACTACATGTCGCTTTCTTGCTTTATAGCGACATATATATAAATTACATTTGATATTTTGATAGGGGAGTGTGGTTGAAAGGAGGAGATTCGGAAAAAAGACCCGCCCATCAACCGAATAAGTACGGTTTAAAGGGTCAGGTCTTTTACTTTATTGCTTAATCAATTCTAATGTAACCGGTACATTTTTTTCTACTTTTTCACCCGCAGCCACTTTCTTAGCTACCTCAATTGCCTGCTTACCGATTAAATCCGGCTTCTGTGCCACAGTTGCGCTCATGCTGCCTTGTTTTACTGCAGCTACCGCATCGTCTGTTGCGTCAAACCCTACAACGACAACATCTTTCAAACCGGCAGACTGAATGGCTTTAAGCGCGCCGAGCGCCATTTCATCATTATGTGCGAACACACCCTTGATGTCTTTATTTCCTTGGAGGATGTTCTCCATAACGCTCATGCCTTTTGCACGATCGAAATCGGCTGGCTGTTTAGCCACAACTTTTACACCGCTCTCTTTATCCATAATCTCATGGAACCCTTTTCCGCGTTCACGGGCAGCTGAAGCTCCTGGGATACCTTCCAATTCAACAACATTTCCTTGCTTTCCGATTTTCTCAAGTAAATATTCGGCTGCCATTTTGCCGCCTGCTACGTTGTCAGATGCAACATGGGATACGACTTCACCGCCCTCTGCACTACGGTCTACTGTAATGACCGGAATGTTAGCGCGATTCGCCGATTTAATGGCTGAAGCAATCGCAGCTGAGTCAGTCGGATTGACGAGCAGTACGTCTACTTGTTGCTGAATCAAATCTTCGATACCGGAAATTTGTTTTGCCGGATCATCCTGAGCATCCACTGTAACAAGTTTCATATTGTTTTCTTTTGCCGCTTTCTCTGCGCCTTCTTTTAATGTAACGAAGAATGGATTGCTCTGCGTGGATACAGCCAGACCGACCGTGATGTTTTCTTTCTTCCCATCTGTCGCACCCTTGTCAGCTGTGCCAGGCGCCTGTGTTGTGCAGCCTACCAGCATAGATAAGCCAAGCATGCCTACTGCAAGACCTTTGAATATCTTCTTCATTGTTGTAGCCCCCTTGGATATGTTTTATGTTATGCTGCCTTTTTGCGGTCAAGCAAAACGGCAAGCAGAATGACTGAACCTTTGACAACTTGCTGATAGAAAGAAGAAACCTCCAGCAAATTTAATCCGTTATTGAGTACACCGATAATCATAGCCCCGATAAGCGTACCGAAAATCCAGCCTCGACCGCCGGATAAGCTGGTTCCACCAAGCACAACGGCTGCAATTGCATCCAGCTCATAGCCCATTCCGGCGTTTGCCTGTGCGGAATTAAGGCGCGATGTCAAAATAATGCCCGCAAGCGCGGATAGAAAACCGGTAAGCGCATAAATATAGATTTTCACCCGGCTGACTTTAATACCAGAGAGAACAGCCGCTTCCTCATTGCCGCCAATCGCATATACGCGACGTCCGAATGCTGTTTTCTTCAGAATAAAATACAGCACCGCGAAGCAGCCGAGCGTCCAAATAACCGGCACCGGAATAGTAAATAAATAACCGGCACCAAGCATCGTAAACATGTCACTGTCAAATCCGGTAATCGGGCGTCCTTCCGTATATACGAGCGTCAGCCCACGGAAAATTGTCATCGTGGCCAATGTTGCAATAAAGGGAGCTACTTTTCCTTTGGCAACTAGAAGTCCATTCACCATCCCCATTATAGTGCCGGCCAGAAGCCCGACCAGAATTGCCAAGATCGGGTCCATACCATTGGTCATCAATCCCGCCGTCAATGCCCCAGAAAGCGCCAGAATGGCCCCTACCGATAAATCGATGCCCCCGGTAAGAATGACGAAGGTCATCCCGAACGCGATAAGTGCATTAATCGATACTTGACGCAGTACGTTTAGAATGTTGTTTAGTGTTAAAAAGTTGGGACTCATCACTGCGAGAATAATCGTAATAACAAGAAGTCCGATAAAAGGCCCCAACTTTTGCAGATTAAGTGAAAAAGATTTTTTGTCTGCCATGTTACTTTCCTCCGGTGGCCGCATGCATAATCTTTTCCTGCGTGGCCTGTGTTTTGTCCATTACCGCCGCCAGTCTGCCTTCGTGCATAACAAGAATGCGATCGCTCATGCCCAGAATTTCCGGCAATTCTGATGAAATCATAATAATGGTAACCCCTTCGGCGGTAAGCTGATTCATGATGTTGTAGATTTCTTTTTTCGCGCCGATATCGACGCCGCGTGTCGGTTCGTCAAGGATTAGCACCTTTGGCGTAATGCCCAGCCATTTACCGATGACAACCTTCTGCTGATTGCCACCGCTGAGCGACTTTACAGTCTGTTCTCCGCTGCTTGTTTTAATATTCAAGCGCTGAATCATATCACGCACCAACTGTTCCTCTTTGGAACCGGACATAATCCCATTTTTCGACAATGCGCTCAGATTCGTCAGTGCAATGTTTTCCCTTACAGAAAGCCCAAGCACTAATCCCTGCGCTTTTCTGTCTTCCGTTACAAATGCGATGCCGTGCGCAATCGCATCATCCGGCTTGCGGATGCGGACTTCCTTTCCATCTAGAAATACCTTTCCAGTCTGTTTCTCGCTTACACCGAATAGCGTACGGGCTATCTCTGTCCGACCAGACCCCATTAGACCCGCAATGCCAAGCACTTCACCACGCTTTGCGGAGAAACTAATGTCAGAAATAATACCGCCGTCACCAAGCATTTCTACACGCAAGCGTTCCTCACCGATAACTGTTTCACGCTCTGGAAAGCGTTCTCCAAGCTGGCGCCCTACCATCATGCGCACGACTGTATCCAGGTCTGTTTCCTTAATTGTTTCTGTACCGACGAACGTACCATCACGAAGTATGGAGATCCGATCACACATGGCGAAGATTTCTTCCATTCGATGTGATACGTAGACGATCCCTACACCTTGGGAACGAAGCTCTCTCATTACGTTGAATAGTGCTTCGATTTCACGATCAGTTAACGCAGCGGTCGGCTCATCCATAATCAATACCTCTGCATTCACAGACAACGCGCGTGCTATCTCGATCATTTGCTGCTGCCCGATCGAGAGCTTGCCTGCCTCCATGCCAGGATCGAGATGTACACCTAAGCGACCAAGATATTCACGCGTTCTTTGCTTCATCTCCCGTGTGCGAAGAATGCCTGTTTTGCCGTAGCATAAATCCCGGCCCAAAAACATATTCTCCATCACAGTTAATTGGGGAATGATATTTAGCTCCTGGTGAATGACTGCAATGCCCAGTTGTTCCGCTTCCTTCGGGCTTCCGATCTCAACTTCTTGGCCACGAACTTTGATATTCCCTGCATCCTTCGTATAGATGCCTGTGAGGATTTTCATCAGCGTGGACTTTCCAGCCCCATTCTCACCCATCAACGCATGAATCTCGCCTTTTTCCAGTGAAAACGAAACATTTTTTAATACGTTTACTTTGCCAAACGATTTATCAATTCCTGTCATCTCAATGAGCGTGTTCATTATGCAACACCCTTTTATCTAAAAGATCACGCCGGATGTCAAAATAATATTGGCATATGGCGTCGCTTCCCCTGTCCGGATAACAACTTTCGCCCGTCCGGTCAGTTGTTTGAACTCTTCATGCGATACATAGGATACCACCGTATCGGACAGCATAACATTGACCTGCCCTTCCACTTCCGGGTTATGCGCCTGAATTTCTTCAGCCAGCGTAGCCGCTTCCACATGCATTTCTTGAAGAACGATTTCCAATGTTTCAATAAAAGAAGGCAATCCCGGTTTTAATGCCAGGTCGATACGCGGCACTTCATTCGGAATCGGAAGACCGCAATCTCCAATAACAATCGTATCCGTATGACCAAGTTTTGCGATAACTGCTGCAATTTCACTATTTAAAATTCCAATTTTTTTCATCACTTTACCCCTGTTGCCTTACTTGCTAAGCTGTTGTAAGAATGCTTCTACCTGCCCGTGCGATGGCATACCGCCCTGAGCCCCGAATTTCGTTACGGATAACGCGCTGGCCGCCACCGCGTAGCGCACTGCATCCGCCAACGGATAACCGCGTCCGATCATGACCGCCAGTGCCGCATTAAACGTGTCACCAGCTCCGGTTGTATCGACTACTTCTACCTTACACCCAGGCTGATGAGCTACCGAGCTTTCACCAGTACTGTAGTAGGCACCATCCTCGCCTTTTGTCATTACAATCGTACCGGGATATCCAGCCATCACTGCTTTGAACTCTTCAGCTTCTTCTAAATGCTTACCTAGCAGAATCCCCAACTCGTACTCGTTTGGCGTCAAAATCGTAATCTTCTGCAATACATCCTCTGAAAGCTCTGTCGCCGGTGCCGGATTTACAATCACCGGAACATTGTACCGACTGGCGATGCGTACCGTTTCTGCTACTGATTCAAGCGGAATTTCCAGTTGAAGCAGAATGGCATCAGCTTTCTGTATCACTGTCTCAGCCTGCCTTACTTTATCTACAGTTACTGCATGATTAGCGCCCGGAACGACGATGATCGAGTTATCTCCACTCTCCACTACGATAGAAGCAATACCGGTCGCCACATCTGTAACCGGTTCCACATCATCCACGCAAACACCCTCTCGCCGGAGATTCTCCATTAACTCTCTTCCAAAGCTATCATCACCCACACAGCCCACCATGCGCACTTCGGCTCCTAGCCGGGCACAGGCTACCGCCTGGTTAGCGCCTTTACCGCCGGGCAGTGTAGAGAAACGACTACCCAGCACTGTCTCTCCCAATGCCGGAACGCGCGGTGTCTCGGTGACCAGGTCCATATTAATACTGCCGACCACCACAATTTTCGGATGCTTCATCCTTTACACCCTCCTTGTTGTTCCTCGCTCGATGAGCTGTACGTCCAATTCGTAATACAGCGAGTCAAGCGGCTGCCTTTCAATCATTTTTATTAGCATACGCGCAGCCAGCGCTCCCATGTCATAAATCGGCTGTGCCACTGTCGTCAACTCTGGGTACACAATCTCTCCCATAGCAATACCGTCAAAGCCGATAATCGCTAAGTTCTCAGGAATAGAAATGCCGAGTGTCTGTGCCGCCCGCATTGCCCCGATCGCCATCGTATCATTGCCGGCGAATATCCCGTCAATATCGGGGTACTCCTTGAGCAGAGTGAGCGTCGCTTCTGTCGCCCGCTTCATATCATAGTTACCCGGTACAATGAGTCCAGAATGGAACCATTCCTCTCGTTCCGCGACATCTAGATACCCCCGGCAACGCTCGTCTGCATTCATCAACTGCACAGGTCCCCGAAGATGTGCGATTTTACGGCATCCTTGCGCCAGTAGAAGCTCGGTCGCTTTCCTCGCTCCTTCGCGGTTTTTGGATGTAACCATCGGCACCTTATCAGACAAGATGGCCCGGTCCAACACTACAACCGGCATATCAAACGTATGCACTTCATCTGCCGTCAGCGCTGTGGAAGCGAGAATAAAGCCATCAATATAGCGCTGCTTTAACGCTGCTATATACTGTTTTTCTTTTTGTGCACTCTCATCAGAATTCCCGAGAATTGTGGTATATCCGTACAATTGCATAACGTCTTCCACCGCACGAGCCAGTTCTGGAAAGAACGGATTCGTAATGTCAGGCACCATCAGGCCAATTGTGCTCGTTCTTTTATTTGATAAACTGCGGGCTACAAAATTCGGCGTATAATTCAGCGTTTTAATCGCCTTTAAAACCTTACGCTCTGTTTCTTCGTGCACATAGCCGCTACGATTTAATACACGTGATACTGTCGCTACGGACACACCCGCAAGCTTCGATACATCCCTAATGGTAGCCATCCGTCTCTTCCTTCCTCACTGTCACAATGAATGTGTAATCGGTTACACATTCAACAAAAAAATAGTGATACAAAAGCTATTATGTTATAAGTAACCGGTTACACACTTTATTTAACCCTACTATAAACCGTCTATTTATTATTTGTCAATCATAATTTTATAAATGTGTTTTACTCTTTTTGTGTCCATTTGCAATGAAAGACGCCTGATGGATAAACGCCTCCCTCTCGCACTCTTGAATAGCTGTGACGATTCGTCGTATCTCTGCCGTCATACAGCGAAGCTCACGCAAAAACTCCCGGCGCATGTCTCGCCGTCTCTCTTCTCCTAGTTGCAGGTATCGTGTCAATACGCCGGGCACACCTTCGATAATGAGTCTAATAATGCGCTCCTGGAGTGCAGGAGGTGTTATCAGAGCATACGGCAGCACCATATCCAGCAGAAACAGAAGGTGGCGAGATGAATCGTATACTTCGCGGTCGACTATACATGAATCATACGACTGATCGGTTTGTTCCTTTAATGTATGTAGAATAAGCAGAAGCTCCCGTTCATCTGGCCATTCCCGTACCGTTTCCATCCGCTTCTGTATCGAACATGTGCGCCGAAACAGACGGGCCAACCATAACTCCTTCATTTGCTTTTCACTCCTTCTTCCGCTTGTCCGGTTTATCTTAACAGTATGGCACAATTTTCTTTTAGCCATTCTGTTCCTTATTTTTACGTCGAATCCACGACTGTATGTCCTGGAAAGAAAGAGGGGCAAATACGAGCGCCCATATGCCCACCATATAGGAAAACGCAAATTTAAAACCATGGCTCAATAGCGAGATAAGATACGCCTGCCGCCAATCCATACCAATAGCAGCGAGAGAGAAACTCATCACGCTCTCATATGTACCAATCCCTCCCGGTGTAAAATGAAATACCTGCCCAGCAATTGTCATGCTATTCACCCATACCCCGGAAAGAAAAGAGAGATCCATCCGAAGTGCACGAAGCACTCCTACTACTACCCACGCTTCCAGCAGCCAGCTTACAAGAGTCGCTCCTGCAATCAAAACCCCATCCGCTCCGGCAAAACCGTTTCGCAAAAGACGAAAATGCTTCTTCCAGAATTGGTATTTCTTGTCACGTAAACCGATGTAAATAAGACATCCTGCAATGACCGCGCCTCCAAGAGCCAACCAGAAGACAAGCGTGGAATGCGACAGTCCAAGCGCCAGAATACCTGCCGCCGCCATTCCGCCCAACACAAACATATCCAAAAGCCGTAACACGACGACAGAATGCGTTGCCTCGTCCCATGCAACAGCATCTCGTTTTACGATATAGCCGATACGCACGGCATCGCCCGCTTTCACCGGAAGTATGTGGTTCAAAAACAGACTGTAAAACAATCCATACAAACAGACCATAAATGAAACGCGTCGCCGCAAATACACACGCCATGCCCATGCCCGTAATACGAATGCGCCCAAATACATCACCAACATCCATACGAGCCAACCAGGACGCGTAAGCAATGTCTTCCCCCGCTCCCATACAAGCTCCCAATCGAATACATGCACTGTTAGCATAAGAAACATGCTCAGCAATAAGGCACGGATTAACCAAATACCTATCTTTTTCATTTATAAATCAAAAACCTCCAAAGGTTGCCAAATTGAGTAAGATGTAAAATAATAAAACAATGTAATTATCATGACTACATGAAAAACTAAGAAAAGGTGGTTTTTTATGAAGTTGGACCATATATTGTCATACAGAATTGAAAAGTTGAAAACATTGCTTGCACTGACCGCTGCCGAGCATGATTTCGATTTCCAACACCCAATTGTACTATATATAAGCCAGAAGCTTGACCAACTTATTATAAAGGCAATGCAGCAAAAGGAAAACTGCGCTTCTGCGCTATAACAGCCAATAACCTCAAGGGTGTTGATTATCCAGTACGATCCAGAGTAAATAGCCACCACACCGTGCTCCAAACGGACGTCGGTTCGTCTCCCACACGAAAGCGTAGAGGGTCACTTTTTGCCCTAGCCAGGCGAGACCGCAAAACATCTGGGTAGACACGAAGAGGGAGACCGTTGCTGTCCTCTTTCGCCTGGCTGGGGCATGCGCTCGGGAAGGAAGACGAAAAGCCTTGTTTGTGTCCCGTTGTGGTGGTCTTTTCCTCTCTGAACAATCAACAGGTGTGCTATCCCCTACTTACCCTTCGGGAAAGCCAGGCTTTGCCTGATGCCGGTTTAACCTTTCCGCTTCCGCTTACTCTTGATTTTTTTGTTTTGTGACTTTCACTTACTCGACTTGAGGCTCTCTTCTTTGTATTTTTTGTCTTCGGCTGGCTTTGCTTGGTATTTGTACGCATAGGCCGTGCCTGTTTTTTTACTCGTGTATCTTGTGAAAGAAACGGCGAAACAGACGACGCCTGCCCTTCCGGACTGCGTGAAGTATAGGAGGCTGCCTCTTCGCCACCACCAGTTTCTTTTTGTACAACCGGCGCTGGTTCAGGGTGCATAGCCGAAGCTGGCTCATGGTGCATAACGGGTGGTGATTCAGGATGTACAACCGGTGCTGGCTCATGGTGCACAACCGATGCTGGTTCAGGGTGCATAACGGGTGCAGGTTCAGGATGCACAATCGGTGCAGGTTCAGGATGCATAACCGGTGCAGGTTCGGATTGTTGTGTATGCTTTCCTTCCTCTTTAGCTTTGGAGAAATGCATGATCTCGCTTTCTACCTCTACCTCTTCTTGTTCATACGCCACATGAATCTTTTCCCTTTCCGAACCCATTTCCATCTCATCTTCATCATCCATTTCAAAGGCAAAATCCGCCTCCTCATCCTCGGCCACAATCCATGCATCCGTGAAATCATCCTCCGCCTGAACATACGTTCCTATCTCTTCTCCTTCCTGATTTTCCGAATACTCCCATTTGTCTTCCACCGCACTCTCCTCCTTTTTCACCTTTTGTCTTTCTACAGGGTCAGAACTTTGCGCCTCTTCCATTTTCTTCTCTGTTACCTTTTCCTTTACACAACTGATATGGTAAATTCCGTGTGCGAATAGAATAATTACTTCGTGCCCCTGTACAAGCAATACATCACCCTGTCGGCTTCCGGCCATCATGCCACATACATCGCTTTCCCCACAATGAATCCGCACATAACGGTGTGTCAAACGATTGATGAGCTCTTTGAATTTTGCTTCATTACAATATGGATTTTCTTTTCCTTCATGTACTTGACTATGTCCGTCCACATCCTGAACATTCATGGTGATACTTCTGATTTGCTCGGTTTTATAATAAATGTGCTCGCCGTTCTTCTGCTCAATAACGAGATAATCGTCCTTTACTCCCAGCAATCGTCCATTCACCTCGGCATCACTCGACTTATTAACCTGAATGGCATTTCCAAGCCAATACTCCAGCGGCGATTCGGTATCCTTTTCCCTCATCTTTTCCCTCCTTTCCCACATAATATTAGTTGGGTAGGCCGCTACATACCTGCCTTGAAGTAGCGGCTTCCTTTCCAATATTGCCAGCCGTCCTTCTTGCTTTTGTTTTCTGTTCTCTCTTGTTCTTTCTTCTCTTGTTCTTTCTTCTCTGGTTCTTTCTTCTCTGGTTCTTTCTCCGCTTTTTTTACTCCCATACTGATACTGCGGATAGAATGCTTAAAGATGACAACCATTTCATCATGTGCGATAAGCAACACGTAATCCGGAAAGATATCGCCAAGCACCCCTTCCACTTGTTCTTCGCCGCCGCGGTTGATCTGAACCCAACAGTATTGCAGCCCTTCTATAATCTTGTCAAACGAATCTTTCTTTACGTATTCCGGTATAGCCTTTGCTAATTCACCTTCCAAATCGGAAGTATCCCGTGAATCCATGCTCATACTGTGGATATGATGACGGCGATAATAAATCACACCACCTTTTGCCTCATGAATAACCAAATAATCGGACGTAGCATCGAGTAAACGGCCCGCTCCCGATGTCGCACCTTTCCAACCAATACGTGTATTCCTGCCGATGAATGACTTCAAATCATAGCTATCCTCCATTCCTGCTCCCCCCTTCACTATCTGCATTACAATGTCCGTCATACGTTGATACGTTGATACATGTATACGTGACCCGGGCTACCCAAGATATGGGGAATTCGCCTGAATTGTGCACATTTCCGCGTGTGCCTAAATAAAAAAGCGCTCCTCACTGGAGCGCCTTTCCACCTTCTTCTTTATTAAAGGTGTATGCTTTATTTATTCTTTACTTAATCGCATATCGCCCGCGTTCTCCATCTTAGAAATATTCTGTACTTCCCCGGATGGTGACGGTTTTGCGGGTATTTTTGCTTTGCCCATATATGGTGTATCCTCTACATGCCTGTGGCCCATCGGCTCCTGATGCCCATAGCGGCGAAATTTGTTTTCACCCATATTATTCTCTCCTTTACTGTATGATTTACACAACTATATTTTTTGCCGCTATGTTCGGACCTATACTTTTACGAGTTATTTTTGCTTAAGTTCCTCGATTACTTTCTGACGGAATTTCTCATCGCGCAGCAAAAGCAGTTCAAACTCATTCAGCGCAGCGGTAAGCCTGTCACTTTCCTTCGCTTGCAAATCATTAAAGAACACCGCAAGCTCTGTCTTCGCTCCTTGTTTGTCGGTCGCATACATTGCATCCGTTAGAATGTAGGCCGTAGAACCACCTTTCTTGCCGGCATGAAGAAGCCATTGCTGGTTGGCTGGATTTTGCATAATTCCTTCCATTACAGGATGAAGATATTGTTGAACTTCCTTTGAAAAATACGAGCGACTGTTTATTTTTTGCATCAATTCCGCGTACTCTTTTGCCGTGGCCGCAGGGAAGCGATCGGAGTTCATCTTATCGAGTTCACTGTCATACCACTTTTCGATTTCTGCTTGTTTTTTATATGATCCATCCTTGTCTTTACTAAGTTTCTCATGAATTCGCCAGGCATGCTCACGCCACTCCTCTGCACTCATAGAGCGCATTTTTTCTTTCACTTTCGGCAGCGCTTCTTTTTCCGATAGCCCCAGATAATCTGATGACATAATTTCATAAGGAAGTAATAATGAAGAGACAAAAGGATATATCGACTCATGATGGCGTAATTCCAATTCGGCAAGAACTTGTTCGAGTCTGTCCCGGCCTAACTTCTCCATCAAGTACTCTGTGTTAGCATTCGAACTGTATTGTATCATCCCTTTTGCTACTTCTTCTAAAGGAACCGCGCCGTTCTTCGCCACTCCACCCTCCTCAACTGATTTGCGCCATGCAGGATGCGCACCTCCATCAAGATTGGGAAGATAATACTTTTCTAACTCCTTCAGTGGTACACTCTCTTTCGGGTTCATCTTTCCTTCCGCGGATTGTTTAGCATATTCGATCGCAAGAACCGTTTTTACCGCACTGGCAAGCGGCATCATCTGTTCAGAATGAGATGTGGCGGCTACTTCTCCATTTCGGATATAATGAAGCGAAGCACGCTCGGGGTTCTCCTTAATAAAGGAAAGCATAGCATCAGGAGTAGAAGCTTTTTTTGAGAACACATAACTCCCGATTCCCAGAACGATACTTATAAGCGCAATGGCACCCAACAACAAGCGTTTCAATGCAAACCCTCCTTCTGCCTTTTACAGCCTATACGAAAGCGCTTTTCACTTCGTTTCATTTTTTCTTTCTATGCAGGCAAAAGGAACTACAGGAATTTTTTTGATTTTCACGAATTCATTTATATACTCATCAGCCAAAGGAGGCGCGCATGAAGCATCTTGTTGTACTTCTAACCACTTTTCTTCTTACTTACCACGCGTCAGCAGAGGTGGCTACTATTCACGCGATCAAAAGCAATATGCCAAAGGCTACTAAAGCGTCTTCCGCTTCTTCTATCCCCATCCTCATTAGCGGGGACAAAAAATTTATAAATCAGACAAATGCCGCTTTAAACTTGTTAAAAAGCAAAGCACCATCTGATTATGCTATGGTCATTACCTATATCGGAAAAATACAGCAGCACAACTTCAGCGGTATGGCAGCATATGAAACGCCTCCCACCTACAAAGTAGGCACAACAGCAAATGCTTCCGTAACGTGGTACGCCAGCACCATTGTGCATGACGCTTACCATTCTAAGCTTTATCACGACTACCTCTATACATACAAAGAAGCTGTACCCGACGAAGTCTGGACAGGAATGGACGCGGAGATGAAATGCCTTGAGGCTCAGATCCAAACGCTTATACACATGAAAGCACCAAAAATGGAAATCGATCACGCTATCTCTCTGCGTGGTACAAACTGGTGGGACTTGAATGAAGATGGTATCTACGATGCTGAGGATGAAAAGTTAAGGGATTGGTAAAGGAATTTATGTTAAAATAAAATAGCAACTACATTTGATTTTAGAAAGGATACAGATACGTGATTGGCCCTTTACTTAAAACACTCCTTACGCTGCTACCTCAGAATGCGATTTCCCGCCTGGTCGGGCGCGCAGGTCGTTCAAAGGTCAGCAAGCGATTTATCAAGCCATACATCTCTTTTTTCCAAATTAATACTGACGAAATCGAGCAGCCTGTCTCAGCGTATCCACACCTAACCGCCTTCTTTACCCGTAAATTAAAAGAAGAAGCACGCCCTGTTTGTCCGCTCCCTGATGCACTAATTAGCCCTGTAGACGGGAAAGTGGCGCAGGCCGGTCGAATCCATAAAGGAACACTCATTCAAGCAAAAAACATTGACTATACAGTTGGTCAGCTGCTTGGCTGTTCGAATGAGGAAGCGGAACGCTTCGAAAACGGGATTTTTCTGACTATTTACTTGAGTCCACGTGACTACCATCGTATTCATATGCCAGTTGACGGAAATGTAACGCATTTGACTTACATTCCTGGCCGATTATTTCCGGTTAACAATATCGGTGTCTATCATGTGCCTGGTTTATTTACGAAAAACGAACGGCTTATTACCTATTCGCATACATCCGCTGGTCAAATGGCCCTCGTAAAAGTAGGCGCATTTATTGTAGGCAGTGTGAAAGTCGGATATGGGGAGCATACAACAAATGTGAAAAAAGGCAAAATGTATTCCGTGGACTTGCCTGAAGCTCCACATTATCAAAAAGGGGAAGAGATAGGCTTATTCGAATTCGGTTCTACAGTAATTCTGTTATTCGAAAAAGACAGTGTTACTCTTGAGGATCACATTCAAGAGGGCACAGCCGTAAAATATGGGGAACGTATTGGCACCGTCAGGAATACGAAAGCCTCTATATAAGAAAATCCCCAGTAGTAAAAAGGCAAGAGAAAGGACCTGAAGAATGCGGAAATACTTTATTTCGCATTTCCTTAGCCCATATCTCTTGCCTCTTTTTTTAATGCGGAGCTATTTGCCTTCAGGCGAAGATAGCGTCCATACCTGTGCATCACCCACAAATGAGCAAGCGCCTGTGTCATACTATATAAAAACCACGGAAGCTTCGGGATGAATTCATGAATGGCTACCATTACATACTGTCCATTCAACACCTCCCTGAATTCAAGCCTTCCTCTGCGTGATGTGTTATCGTCATGCGCCAGCAGTCCGCCGGTAATATAATACAACACGCGATCATCTGTACTCCGCTCCGCAGAATATGTCAACTCAAGCAACGGCTTTTTCATTCCGAATAACAAAAAATGCAGCCGTTCGTCCATCTCCTCTACCTTGATAAATGGCTTTAGATTACGTGGCAACCACTGTGCATAATCTTTACTGGTCCATGCGGCACTCCGACCTTTCGGTAGTACTAGCCGCTGCACCGAACGGACATTGCTTACGAAAGGATGCGCCTTTGTTTTTCCTTCTTTTGTTTGCTTTTCTTCAAGCGCAATACGAACCGACTCCTCAAATGTCAGTCCTGAAACCCCTATTTCCTCCTGTAGCCATCGTCTCCTGGCAACAAGTGAATGTGTAAGACTTCCGACAATAGGTTTAACCAATTTTAGCGAAACGTCCGCCACCAACGCAATCCACAAGCTTGACATTGTCGCCATAAAAAGCGGAATCGGATACAAATGACGCTTTCTGCCCATGATCCTGGCAGTTTTAAGAATCATCTCATTGTATGTTAGCGTATCCGGTCCTCCTACATCGATCGATTGTCCGTATGCTTTCTTCCGACCGATACAGGCGGCAAGCAATGCCACAACATCCTGTAACGCAATCGGATGTGTCTTTGATGACATCCAGCTAGGACAAATCATAACCGGCAGGTTGCGGATGAGACGGGAAATCAGGTGAAACGATAAACCGTTAGCACCGACTACAATACCAGCACGCAGCACGGTCACCGGTACACCATGCGAACGAAGCGTTTCTTCAACTTCGAGGCGACTGTACAGATGGCTGGACGAACCATCCACTTCTTCCGGAATCAATCCACCAAGATAGATGATTTGTTTTACACCCGCTTTTTTGGCTGCACGGGCAAAGTTGTCAGCCAGAATGATATCCATATCTTGAAATTTTCCCTGTGTTAGACGCGCGGATGGCACCATCGAATGCACAAGATAAAATGCATAATCCGCACCTTGAAGCCCTTTCTCTATCTCCAACAAGGAGAATAAATCAGCTCTGCGCCACTCTAAACTCGGTCGTCCGTCCACCGCTACTGCCTCACTCCTTCTCTCGCTCCGTGTTAGCCCAATTACGTAATAGTCCGGCAGCAGACGCGCCAGTAGCGCCTTACCGACAAAACCGTTGGCTCCGGCAATAGCAACAGTAGGTCGATTGGCTGACTGATTTGCTGTCATGCGTCACACCTCCTTTTCACTTTCTTTCCCGCTTTTTACTTTATCCCGGTCCAACGGGCAGTAAACCTCTTCTCTGAGGGAAGTTTTATTTTATGTATCATATGTTTGCGCAATAATTGTATAAGCATTATATAATAGATCTTTTTTACTGATTATACATATTTTGTTTCGTAATAAGAACGGATGGGAAATGCATAACTGTACCGGTTAAACAAACCGATTCCAACTAAAAAAGGAGAGATGTTTATCATGGCACGTAACAACAAGAACAACAATATGAGCATGGAAGAAAGAGGCCGTAAAGGCGGAGAAGCAACAGCTCGTTCCCATGACAAAGATTTCTATGAAGAAATCGGGCGCAAAGGTGGAGAAGCAACAGCTCGTTCCCACGACAGAGATTTCTATGAAGAAATCGGGCGCAAAGGTGGAGAAGCAACGGCAAATTCCCATGACGAGGATTTTTACGAAGAAATCGGGCGCAAAGGCGGAGAAGCAACGGCTCGTTCCCATGACAAAGATTTCTACGAAGAAATCGGACGCAAAGGCGGAAATGCTCGTCAGAATAATAATAACAACAATAAATAAAAAGGAAGCGTAGGAAAAGCCCTCCTACTGCTCCCATCAAAAAAACTCTGGAGAGCCCGTCCTACGGGCTCTCTTTCATTTTAGTCATAATTAAATGGATAAACAAGGGCCGTTTCTAGCAAAAAATTACCTTTGTAGCCTTCAAAAACCGGTAGGAATATGCGAAGATGATGATAAGGACTATGAAAGAAAGGAAGCATCAATAGATGAACAGATGGTTGCAATCGCCAATGCGAATTAAGCGCATTTATATTCTTATCGGAGGCAGCGCAATCGTGTTGATTATTGCCCTCACACTTGCCTCTTTATTTATGAAATCGGGCGACACTACTTCTAACGGGCAAACGACTGCGCATGTTTCTCCACCACAGAAGGAAACCGGGACTTCTGAGAATGACGGGAATGAAGTCGTCCAGGTGCCGTTGGGTAAAACACTGGATGAAGCAAAAGCGGAAGGTCTTTATTTTGAATCGGAAACAAAACGTACCTCTTCGTCGAATAACACATATCGCAACACCGAGACTGGCGAACGTCAAACAGGGGGAACTTCATCTGGCAACCGTCCTGCACAAAGTAATGATCTTACTGCAGTTTCCGGCGAAGGACTTGATGCCAATACGGTGAGTCAATTGCGCAGCCACGGCATACGAGAAGGAGATTTGTCAAAAATCGATCGCATGGTAGCAGACGGTTTCGATCCGAAAGAAATCGCCCAATCCTTACGCAAGAACGGAAATCCGAATTTGGCCTCCGTAATGGAGCAGGTACCACGCAAGCCCAAGAAGGAAGACAAAACGGAGAAAAAAGAAAAAGATAAAGATAAAGAAACCCAGAAAACCCCTGCTGGAGACAAGAAAGAAGACAAAAAGAACGACGATGAACAAAAACAAACCGATAAAGAAGACACGGATGACTAACGTGTGTTCACGACAAAACCTGGCACTTTCGTCAGGTTTTTCGTTTTATTTTCATAGCTTTTATTCTGACGCTAAGGACCTCCTTTCTCCTTTCCTTCCTAGTTAATGCTTTTGACTCATCTTATAATCATATTTCTACTATTAAAATAGAATAAATATTGTTAAATAACTGTTTTTAAGGAATTTTTTTCTTGGGGAGCTATTTATATGTACGATATCCCGTTCACTTTACTTTTCAGCCTTCTCTCTATCCTCTCTGCCTATGCTTTCTTCGATGTAGCAGGAAGGATTGTATTAAAGCGCGGCTACCTATTCTTATTATGGATCGCCTGTGGCGCAATAGCTACTGGGACTGGTATATGGTCCGTATATTTCATTGGAATGCTGACCTTTCATCTGCCTGTATCGATGGCATTTAATTTACTGATGATTTTTCTTGCAATGTTTACCGCCATTGCAGGGACAGGAGCGGCCCTTTTTATTCTGGTGCAACACTCCTTCACTTATTCTTTATTATTCACAAGCGCCCTATGCCTGGGAACTACTATGGTTTCCATGCATCAAGCTATCATAGCAGCAATGAATACGCAGATTATCATCCATCATAACTATACTTTGCTCGTCCTATCTTTTTGCATCGCGGTTCTTTTTTCATTTGTTGCACTACACATTGTTTTTTCTAAGCATAAGAAAATTAGTGATACCAGCACCTTACGCAAGCTTGCAGGAAGTGGCCTTCTCGGATTGGCTATCTTAGGAATGCACTATACAGCCATGGCATCGACCACCTTTATCACTGCCGACAATACAACGGTTCCATTCATCCTGAATCATTCGTTGCTTGCTTCATGTGTCGGTATTATGAGCCTTATGATTGCATTATTGACGATTGCAGGAGCATTTCTTGACCGCTGTTATGTTATTCAATTGCAATATATTTTTGATACGCTTGACGTCTCTCTCTGGACGAGAGATATACAGAACGACCAGATGATTACCTGTTCTCCTGGCACGGAAAAAGTCTACGGAATTCCTGCCGAAGCCTTTATGAAAGACAAACGCTTATGGAAGCAACTCATTTATCCAGGAGATGAAGCTTTTATTAAAGAAACGGAAACAAATTTGCTTGCTGGTAAACCAGCGACGCGTGAATACAGGATTATAGACGGAAATGGAAAAGTAAAATGGCTACATGAACGTATCATCCCTACTACGGACCGTACAGGAACGCTGCTTCGCTTTGACGGCGTAACCCTTGATATTACGCAACGTAAGCTGGCGGAACAAACAGTGCGGGAAGAGCGAAATTTTAGTCAGGCCATTCTGGATACAACCGAAGCATTAATCGTTGTCGTTGATATCCAGGGACGCATCGTTCAATTTAACCGTGCCTGTGAAGCGCTATCCGGATACTCGTTTGCTGAAGTTCTCCATCAGCCTTTCTGGGAGACTCGTTTGTTTGAAAACCTGGACAATCAGGATATGCGTACTATATTCCATAACACTCTGTCCGGCTGCTTTACGCCCCGAACAGAACAATATTGGCGCACGAAACACGGCACAAGGCGCCTCATTTCCTGGAATCTTTCGCTGATACGAAATACGCATGGTTCGATTACTCATATCATGGGAGCCGGGATCGATATTACAGAGCTTCGCCTAACTGAAGAACTTCTGCGCAAATCGGAGAAACTATCTGTGGCCGGACAGTTAGCTGCAGGCGTAGCACATGAAATCCGCAATCCGCTTACCACCTTGAAAGGCTTCCTACAACTCCTCTATGATTCGACAGAAGAGAAGTTTTACTTCGACATCATGCTCAAGGAACTTCATCGAATCGAGAGTATTACTAGTGAGTTTCTGTTATTGGCCAAGCCCGAAGCGGTGAATTTTCAAGCGAAGAATGTTATCTCTCTGCTCGATGATGTCGTTTCACTCGCTGCCACCCAGGCTATTATGAAGAATATTACGATTATTACTGACTACGCTCTGGATATAGGAGTAATATATTGTGAGGAAAACCGTCTGAAACAAGTTTTTATCCATCTTCTGCAAAATGCAATGGAGGCGATGCCGAACAGCGGAGAGATTACGCTGCAGGCCAGGATGGCGGATGAACGGCATGTTCTGATTAGCATAAAAGATCAAGGATATGGCATAGAGCCGGAACGCTTAGCCAAACTGGGCGAG
Source organism: Aneurinibacillus migulanus (assembly GCF_001274715.1). GTDB lineage: Bacteria > Bacillota > Bacilli > Aneurinibacillales > Aneurinibacillaceae > Aneurinibacillus > Aneurinibacillus migulanus. The sequence goes on from NZ_LGUG01000002.1 coordinate 141,402, forward strand.
CCTTTCTACACGACCAAAGAAAAAGGAACCGGACTCGGCTTAATGATCAGCTATAAAATTATCGAAAGCCATGAGGGAACGATAAAAGTTGAAAGCAACGTCGGGAAAGGAACGAGCGTACATGTACTCCTTCCTGCGCATCCACTTACTTCCGTAAAGAAATAACTTCCTCTTCCGTTATTTGTCTATTCAGAATTATAAGTTTAAAATGAAAGAAAACATAATGAGGTGAAGAGCATGGAAGATACATACCAGGATATTAGTATGCTACGTGAATATGTTACCCTGCAAGGCATTACCCTTTCCGTTTGGGTTTACTATATAGATGGCATGCTGGTAGACACAGGCTCGAAAACGATTTCGGCCCAGGTACAAGCCTTTACGGAGAAATATCGGCCCGAACAGGTTCTTATCACCCATCTACACGAAGACCACTATGGTATGGCTGGATGGATGCAACAGGAAAAGGGACTTCCCGTCTATATTCACCCAATGTCTGTACAGAGTGCTGTCCACCCCCCTGTACTGCCACGTTACAGAGAGTTATTCTGGGGAAATCCGGCATCATTTTATCCGCAGCCACTAGGAGCAGAACATGAGACAAATCGTTACCGTTTTCATGTAATTGAGACACCAGGACATGCTTCAGACCATGTTGCTTTATTTGATGCGGAAAATGGTCGATTGTTCTCAGGCGATTTATTCCTGGGTTCTAAAGTGAAAATTTGTATGCGTGGTGAATCTATGCCTGCATTAATGGATTCGGTTCGGCGTGTGCTTGAGCTTGATTTCGATACGCTGTTCTGTGCCCATGCCGGTATCATACCGAATGGAAAGCAACGGCTTAGGGAGAAGCTAAGCCATCTCGAGGAAATAGAACATACCATCAAAGAAAAACACCGACAAGGTTGGAATCTTCGGGAAATTACTCGGTTCTTATATCCCAGAAGGCCCCCCATTTATCATCTATCATATGGTGAATGGTCACCGATTCATATCGTGCACTCTTTCTTTCAGAGCATTTCCCAGCAAAATTATAATGCTTATCCAAAATGAAAAAGAGAGCCCCCCGATGGAGGACTCAAACAAGGGATAAGAGAACCTGATTGAATAGTGGCAAGGGGTTCAACACAATTTTTATTATAGAAGAAGAACGTAAGTATTCTATTGTGCCAACGTTAATTTTCTGTTAAGTTCTGATATTCCCATTCACGATACTTCAGAAGTCTTGCTTTCTATAATAAATCATAGTATCATATTAGTATTTTTGGTATTTTAAGGTGTTTTATGATATTTTTATGGTAAGATGAACTTGTCTAGTTGAATCCCTTTTACTCGCCTTTCCGCCTTGTGTGGAAAGGCACTTTTATGTACCAAAAAAGAAAACAAGGACGTTAATTCTCCTGTACCATCCAGGATAATTAACGTCCTTGATATTTGTATATGGATAATTAATAGGCGTGTTCTTTCTATTTTCTAACCAGGATTGCATGATCGACTTTGATGCATTGATCCATTACCACCGTAATTCCCGCTTCCTGCGCTTTCTTTGCCGCTTCCTCATTATAGATGCCCTGTTGCATCCAAATAACCTTTGGCTTAATTTGAATTGCCTCTTCCACGACAGGCCCCACTTCTTCGCTACGGCGGAATACGTTTACGATATCAACCGGTTCCTGTAATTGTGTCAGCGAGCCAATCGCCTTCTCGCCGAGCGCCTCCTCAATTGTAGGATTGACCGGAATAATTTTGTAGCCTTTGGACTGCATTGCCTGTGATACCATATAGCTTGTGCGTTCCGGTTTATTAGACAGACCGACAACGGCAATCGTCTTTGCGTCCTCAAGAATTTGACGTCGTTCTTCGTTTGTTGGATTGGTAAAAGCCATGGCTTATAGCCTCCCTTTTATGTTTTCTTACACATGTTCGCCATCTGGTGGCATAACACCTTCTTTTATACGGACTTCCGTCTGTCGGCGGATTTTTTTGGTAGGACAATATGTTATTGTTATAATAGAGATAGCATCTATACAAGGAGGACCCCATGGGAAAATTTCTTTTCCTCTATAAATTTCTAACATCTCCGCGCAGCATAGGCAGTATCACGCCAAGCTCTCGCTTTCTGGCTCGCGCGATGGTGAAACCGGTTGATTTCAGCAAAGCAAAGGCGATTGCTGAATTGGGAGCAGGAACCGGAATTTTCACTTCTTATTTAAATCAATATAAATCAAACGACTGTCAGGTAGTCGTTTTTGAAAAAGACGATAAAATGCGGCATCAGCTCGAAGCCACCTATCCTGAACTGCATTATTATAATAATGCTTCCGAAATCCATCAGATAGCAAGCAACCTGGGTATCGAAGGATTCGACTACATTCTCTCTGGCCTTCCATTCGCGAATTTTCCACAGGAGCTTCGCGATAAAATTATGGATGGTGTAGAAAAGTCACTGAAACCAAATGGATTATTTATTGCATTCCAATATTCGCATCAGATGAAGCAACAGCTCACCAAACGTTTTGAACAAATAGACATTGACTTTGTGCCATTCAATATTCCTCCTGCCTTTGTGTACCGCTGCAAGAAACAGGCGCCCTCATCAATTGAACAGGACAGGAAGGCTTATTAGTTCTTAAATGTGAAGTCGTTTTGTTTCCTGAGCACAGAGTTAGTGTATCACACACACCGCCTTCTTATTTCCTACCTCCAGATAAGCATATAAGAAAAATTTGAAAGCATTGCTGCTCTTTTTCGCCTGCTGTACCATACACTCCACATGAATAAAGGATATATCGCTTTTCCATCCTACAACGACATATCCTTTATTTCCCATTAAAAAAACCGATCCGGTTTGGATCGGTTTTTTATGCATGTCTTACGCGTTCAATTTTTCTTTTGCAGCGTTTGCCAATTGCGTAAACGCTTCTTTGTCGTTTACAGCCATGTCAGCAAGCATTTTGCGGTTTACTTCAAGACCAGCTGCTTTCAGACCGTACATGAAACGGCTGTAAGAAAGACCGTTCATACGTGCTGCCGCGTTGATACGAGTGATCCACAGTTTGCGGAAATCACGCTTTACCTGACGACGGTCACGGTATGCGTACAGCAGGGATTTCATAACTTGTGCATTTGCAGATTTAAATAAACGGTGTTTGGAACCGAAATAACCTTTAGCAAGCTTCAATACTTTTTTACGGCGATTACGCGCCACATTTCCACCTTTAACTCTTGGCATGGATGTTCTCCTCCTAAATCTTCAAATCAAAGAATCGTAATTACTTCATGTATGTCAGCATGGACTCAATGCGTTTTTGGTCGCCGCTCGATACGATTGCGCCTTTGCGCAGGTTACGCTTACGTTTCGGAGATTTTTTCTCCAGAATATGGCTTGTATAAGCATGGGAGCGTTTCAGCTTGCCGCTTCCAGTCTTCTTGAAGCGCTTAGCAGCTCCACGGTGAGTTTTCATTTTTGGCATCGTACAAATCCTCCAATCAAAAATTACTTATCGCTTTTTGGCGCAAGAATCATAATCATGCTGCGCCCTTCCATTTTCGGCTTACGCTCGACAGTCGAGATATTCTCCACTTCTTTCGCCAGCTTCTCCATCACTTGCTGACCGATTTCAGAGTGGGTAATCGCGCGTCCACGGAAGCGAATGGTCAACTTAACTTTATTTCCATTCTCAAGAAACTTCACTGTATTGCGTAGTTTCGTCTGGAAATCATGCTCTTCAATAGTTGGCGACAGACGAACTTCTTTAATGTCAACAACCTTTTGATTTTTACGAGCTTCTTTTTCTTTCTTTTGTTGTTCGTATCTGAACTTACCATAGTCCATGATACGACACACCGGCGGTTTAGCAGTCGGCGCGATGTTCACAAGATCAAGCTCTTTCTCTTGTGCAAGGCGGAGCGCTTCACGAAATGGCACAATGCCGACCTGCTCACCCTCATGATCAATTAAACGAACCTCACGAGCCCGAATATCTTCATTGACTAAATGATCTTTGCTAATAGTCTGCCACCTCCAGATTTTTTTGAACCAAAGCAAAAAATGCGGGCACATTGCGCCCGCATTCTATTCCATAAATACATACTTTCATTATGGATAATACATAGATACCTGAAGACAACACACATGCATCATACAGGTGAGAAGCGGGTGCTCCTGCTTTGGATTCCGTTATATTCTTTACACTTGTAACAGTATATCCCATGAAAGTTGTCCCGTCAAGTTTTCTGCTATAACTTTTTTATTCCGGTCCAACGGGCAGTAAGACTGAGTGTAGTCGCTTTGCTTATGTATAAGCCTGATGACAAAGCTTCATATCTTCTGCATAAGAAATTCCTGTGATTTTCTTTGCTTCTTTTTTAACCCGGGCGGCAATTTCTCGATCAATTCGAACGTTGCCAGGCAACCCTGTCAGCGGGTTGGATACCGCAGCGATTTCCAGCTTTGCTTTTGCAAGCATGTCCAGCAAGCTCTGCACTGTGACTACACCTACATATTTATCTTTTTCGGTAATAATAATGACATCGTATAAATGAAAAGACTGGCGTTCCATCGCGGTTTTTGCAACCAGTTCGATATTTTCACGCCTATCGACAATAAGGGGGCTATGATTCATCAACTGTGACACCGGTTTCTCATAGTACAGTGCAATGCCATATTGTCCACCAAGAATTTTGTATAGTTGAAAACGCATAATAAGCCCTCGGGGGGCCCTATCTTCAAGAACAACAATGCTATCAATTTTTGCGTTTCGCTCAAAAATATGATGTACTTCCCGTACTAATGTATCCTGGCTTACACAAACGGTGCTTCTGATGATATCTCCTATTTTGCCGGACGGTTCTTCAAATAAGTTCATCGAACGCTCCTCCTGCAACTGCCGCAGCTTGTTTATTGCCTGCTCTGTAATAGGTGCGCTATCGCGGCTCGGGCGTCCTAACAAGAATCCTTGTCCGTAATCCACTCCTAGCTTCACCAGCGTCTCCAATTCACTTTCTGTCTCGATGCCTTCACCAATGATGCGGCATTTCACTTTATCAGCGAACTGTACGAACGTTTCAACCAATGCCTGTTTAACCGCATCAGAATCGATGTTGCGAATAAGGGCCATATCAAGCTTAATATAGTCGGGGTAGATTTCGGCGATGGCCTCTAGACTGGAATAGCCAGCGCCCGCGTCATCTACAGCAATCAAATATCCTTTTTTACGGTATGCTTGAATAATAGCGCGAAAAGAAGCGAAATTCTTAATCGCATGCCGTTCTGTAATTTCAAAGACAATATTATGCGGATTCAACTGGTATTGTTCCATTAATTTAAATACTCGTCCACGCAGTAGAAACGGATCGTCAATACTACGCGCATCCAGATTAATGAATAATTTCTCTGATGGACGCAATTGTTCTAGACGCTTTATCGCATAACGGCGGCACAACGATTCTAGCTGGAAGCTTGCGCCCGTTTTTTGCGCGAAAGAGAAAAGACGGCCCGGCGAATGAAAATGGCTGTTCTCCGGTCCACGTACGAGCGTCTCCCAGCCCAGTGGTATCCCTGTTTTCAACGACACAATCGGCTGAATAACCGTGTGAATATCTTCTTGCTCCATAATCCTGCGAAATTCCTGCATCTGTCTGAATTCTTCCGACATAAATCCGCATTTGGCCATCTGACTCGCCAATTTAACGGAAGAGTACATGTCTTTAGCTAGATCCAGCCCTTCAATTTTTGCATATCCGATATGAACTTCGATATTACTAATATGAGAATGTGTAATCTTGCGGTTCAACACCTTCTCCACTTCATGTTTAAGCGTAATGCATATCTGGTGCACCAATGCATCGGTATAATGCTGCTCGAACGAAAGGTAGACAGCATAATCATCAGCCCACAATTTCTGTATAGCAATAAGTCGTGTCGGCGGCGTCAGACTGTGGCGGCAGGCAACCAGCAGTGCCTGATCCATATGCTGTAGAATACGACCGGCTGCCATGTATCCAAACTTCAGTTCGATATCCGATAACCTCATAATATCAAGATATAGCAGCACGACGTGACGACCGGCTGCTAACTCGTTCTCCAACCGTTTTTTGACCTGAACCCGCTGATCGGTATAAACGACCGGGGTTTTTATTTTTCGCAGGTTTTTAAATAATGAAAGCATATGTATTGCCCCTCCTCTTTTCCTCCTTTCATTATGCCAACTTAACGTTAATAGTCCGTAAAATCTATGTAAAAAGACCCTTATATTTTCTTTCAAGTAAGCCTTGCGAATTAAAAAGAACGAAACGGCCGCTATGGCAGGGAAAGTATACATCACTTTACAACAATAAATTGATATATACTTTTCTAACCGTAAAAAAACATGGAGAAGAAAGTCGCCTTTCTCTCCATGTTTTATATATCTACTGCAAATTAGTACTTTTTAGTTGCGATTTCTTCAAGAATCATTTCCACGACTTCATCGACCGGTTTAGCACCCAGATCGCCTTCACCGCGGCGTCTTACGGACAATGCGCCATCTTCCATCTCTTTATCACCGATAACGAGCATGAACGGCACCTTATTCATTTGCGCCTCACGGATTTTGTAGCCGATTTTTTCATTGCGGCTATCTACCTCGACACGGATGCCCTTCTCCAGCATCTTCTCTTTAACTTCTTCCGCATAACGTTTGTGCGGTTCCGCAATCGTAATCAACTTTGCCTGTACAGGTGCAAGCCATGTTGGGAATGCACCCGCGAAGTGCTCTGTCAGAATGCCGATGAAGCGGTCAATCGATCCGTAGATGGCGCGATGAATAACAACAGGGCGATGCTTCTGATTGTCCTCGCCAATATATGTCAGATCGAACTTCTCAGGAAATTGGAAGTCCAATTGGATCGTCGCACACTGATGGCTTCGCTTAATAGCATCTCGAATGTGGAAATCGATTTTCGGACCGTAGAAAGCACCGTCGCCTTCATTAATATGATATGGAACACCTAAACCGTCCAGCACATTTTGCAAGGATTTTTCTGCTGTCTCCCACAATTCGTCGCTTCCCATCGAATCTTCTGGACGTGTTGACAACTCAATACTGTAATCAAAACCGAATACACCATAGATTTTATCAACAAGGTCGATTATGTTCTTAATCTCAGATTCTATTTGGTCCGGACGAACAAACAAGTGCGCATCATCCTGAGTGAACGTACGTACACGAATCATACCATTCAATGCGCCGGAGAATTCATGACGGTGCACTTGTCCGAATTCCGACATGCGGATTGGCAGATCACGGTATGAATGAATTTTATTCTTGTAGACCAGCATATGTCCCGGGCAGTTCATCGGTTTAAGCGCGAACTTCGTATTATCTACTTCGGTGAAATACATATTCTCATGATAATGATCCCAGTGGCCGGACTGTTCCCATAGACGCTGATTCATCATAAGCGGTGTGCGTACTTCTTCATAGCCACGTTGTACATGCAAGCTGCGCTCATACGCTTCCAGCTCATTGCGGATGATCATGCCTTGCGGAAGATAGAATGGCATCCCCGGCGCTTCTTCTGAGAACATGAAGAGTTCAAGCTCTTTGCCTAATTTACGATGATCGCGTTTTTTTGCTTCCTCAAGGAAGTGCAGGTACTCATCCAGATCGGATTTTTTGGCCCAGCATGTTCCATAAATGCGCTGCAGCATTTGGCGATCAGAATCGCCACGCCAGTATGCACCGGCCACGCTCATCAGTTTGAACGCTTTAATCTTACCTGTGGACGGGACATGAGGTCCACGGCAGAGATCGAAGAATTCACCTTGATGATACATGCTGATTTCTTCGCCTTCTGGTAATTCAGAGATAAGCTCTGTTTTCAGGTGATCATTAAGTTTCTCATAAATCGCTAAGGCTTCTTCACGGGAGACGACTTTACGTTCGATCGGCAAGTTTTCTTTGACGATTTTCTGCATTTCTTTCTCAATTTGCTCAAGCATCTCTGGTGTGATAGTCACATCCGTATCAATATCATAATAGAAGCCGTCCTGAATAACCGGACCGATTCCTAAACGTACGTTAGCATCGCCAATAATACGCTTAATCGCTTGTGCCATTAAGTGTGCACAGCTATGACGCATAACTTCCAGCGCTTCCTGGCTGTCTTCTGTTAGAATTTCCAGCAAAGCGTCATGTGGAATAACCGCTTTGATATCGACGATTTTACCGTCCACTTTACCAGCAATCGCTTTTTTCTTCAGGCTTGGGCTAATGGAAGCCGCAACATCCTCAACCGTTACGCCTGATTCATATTCACGCTTAGAACCGTCCGGCAATGTAACTTGCAGTACTGACATAATGATAACTTCCTCCTTCAGATAAGAAAAACTCGCGGGCGTTGCCGCTTGTCCTTTTTTGCCCGCCGCGCCACGCGCTCCACAGGGAATAAAGAAAACTTGGCTGGTGCCAAGCTATGGCGCAGGCAACCGCCTTAGTTGCCCTTATGCAGCTCTGCTGTGCAAGCAACGTTTGGCAACACCTCGCAAGTTTTTCAAAAGATACAATTAGAAGAAAGTAGAAGTTGCTTTCTTTCTTTACAGCGACATCTACTTTCTTATCCATAAATAAAAAAAACACGTTCAGTCCCCCCAAGGGACGAGCGTGTTATTCTCGTGGTACCACCCTAATTCGACACCGCAAAACCAGCAGGAAATGCTGTGTCCTCATCATTCGATAACGGAAACCGTGTTCCGGCCTTCCATACTAGCGCATATGCACGTTCCGGTCAGCAGCTCAAGGTGGTAGTCGGCAACCACGTGTTAGGAAGCTCGCAGCCTAAGTCTCCCCTCTCTGAAAAACCGTATGGTTGGGACCATGTCCTTATCATCGCTATTAGGTATGGTGCTGTTGATTTGATTATAGTAATCCATAAAATGAAAGTCAAGTATCAGGTCTAACATGTATAGGAAATCAAGGGTGTTGATTATCCAGTACGCTCCAGAGTAAATAGCCGCCACATCGTGCCCCAAACGGGCGTCGGTTCGTCTCCCGCACCCGAAAAACCCGGATGTTTTGCCGATCCGGCCTTGGCGCCACAAAGCGGCCGTATCTCTTCCTTATGAGAAAAAGACGAGGGAACACGCCGACGGGTGCATCTTATCCCTTCCAATCTATGGATAATCAACAGGTGTGATAGGAAACGAAAAGTCTGTACAGATAGTTATTCTATCGGCAAAAACCCGCTCCAATGTCGCAATCGGCCCGCTGCTGGGCCAGCGGGTGTATATTATTATTCGTTCCGGTGAGAATGCGGCTAACGCTGCGATAATTGCTGCTTCTTCATCTATATAGGCAGACTCCACTTCTGTCGGCAAATGTATAGGGACGGATGGAACAAGCCTTTCCCATGCTTCATTATAGTAAGTAAACTCAAAACGAGACGTATGGACAAGCCTGAGCAGACCAGTATGGTACGGAAGCGCAAAGAAGAAAGCCTGTAGGCGTTGTAGAAGTGCCTCGTGCTCTTCTTCCGCTATATATTGTTCAATGCTTACATCCACACTCTCACATAATTCTTCTATGTACTCTCTCAGGCGAAAACGAAAAAAACCATCCAGCTGGAGGACATGGTGATTTTCCAGATAAGCTATAACTTCTTGTTCAACCCGATGTTTGTTATATGCCTTCCTGTCTTCACCCTCTTCGCATCTATTCCGAATATGCTCCGATATATAGCGAAAGAGCCTAGCTTTTCCTACTGTTCTGTTATAGCAGCGATGATGTGCGATGCGTCTGAATATCCATTCTTCTTCCTTGGCAGAAACATATATCCGAACGGCATTCGCTAACGCCGACATCCATGCTTCATGCACCAGAATCGTGTGTTCTTCCTTCGGCCAACCCTGGCAATGAAAATGCCTGTACCGTCTATCCTCGTCTTCCTGTATGCAAAACTGCAGCACAGAACACGCTTTTTCCATCTCGTCGTATAACGACGAGCGAAACTGTGGCAAAAATCTTTCATCAGTATAGGGGAAGGATAGCTGTACCCGACGCATCTCTACACCTTCTTTCCGAACTCTTTTTTAAACTATATGCCCGGAAAGAAAAAGTATTTCTTTTTCAAACGAATTTCTTTAAATAAAAAAGATGGGAAAAATTTAGAAAATGGTATTGATAACGCTTACAAAAGCGTTTATAATAAAAACAACCCCCTTAAATGGGTTGACACCTCCTGGAATTGAATTAATCTCTCCACTCCTACCTTAGATCCATTGATACAGTCAATGGATCATTTTTTTTGCTTTGTTGTTACTTGTTTCGCCAAATTTGGCTACATTATAAGAAAAAATTTTTTTTGTCTGCAAAAGGAGCATGTATGATTCGCGTGGCCTCTCTTTACCAGCGTTTTATTTTTTATTTGTTTATTCTTAACATCGCTGACTGGTACTTCACTAGTTATGGTATTCAAAACAACTATGTCGAAGAAGCCAATCCACTGCTTTCTTCGATATTTATGACAAATCCGCTTCTTGTTTTATTTTGCAAATGCATAGGGCCACTTATATTGTTCGTTCTGATGCCCTATTGCCGGAGCGGTTGGGTCCAACATGCGCTTTTGTTTACCGTATGCCTGTATATTATGGTTAATGTATACCATCTACTCTTCTTCTTCCTTTTCACGTTGTGAGTCCCATAAAGTGCTTCATCTCCCGAAAATAGTGGTAATTATTCATACCGGCATGATTACCAGGATATTCATGACCTCTTGACTGTCATGAATCCCCAGACAGGAGATGAGTATAATGAGACGAGAATTCTGGCTTACAATTTCGTTATTAATCAGCCTTTTGCTTTCTCCGGCTACGACACATGCTACCGTGCTGCAAAGTTATACTGTTCAACCTGGAGATACACTGTATAGCATCGCTATAGAGAATGAAACAACTGTCTCTCAACTTCTCCATCTGAACCCTGATATTAGAGATGCTAATGACCTTGTTGCGGGACAGCATATCCACCTTCAGGAAATACTGGCAGAAGATATCGCCCTTAATACAGTTCAAACAGCGGAAGCTCTCATCGGCAAAACTTCCTTCACCGATACTTCATTTCTGTACAACATCCTAAAACAAAACGGCATACATGTTCAAACATTGGACCGCCAAACCTTGCTTACTAAAGGAACGTTCATAGAAAAGTCAGAACTGAAACCAGGCGATATTGTCTTCTATAGCGTAAAAAAACACCCGTCCTTCGTCTCTCATGCTGCTCTTTATGCGGGAGAGGGCAAGATTATTCATGCAGTGGACGGCTATGTACGTATGGACATCATGGATTTGGCAGATAAGAGCTACGAGACCGCCCGCCGTGTTATCGAATAATATCCCCAAAGCAATAGCCGATATAGTAAAATGTTTCTCTGCTCAAAAAAGTCAACTGACTACGGATACCTGTATATCTTGATGTTGTCGTGGGAGAAGGCTCGGCCTGTATCCCCAGATCCCGGGCCATTCTTACTGCGCGCTTCATATGCAGGGGATCACTCACAATAAGAAAAGTTTGCAGCTTATGTTCCTTGGCAACCCGCTTCGCGTACACCAGATTCTCTTCAGTAACACGCGACTGCTCCTCCGTCAGAATCGCATCAACTGGAACGCCTTGATCCAGCGCGTATCTCCGCGCAACAGTCGATTCCGGTAGCGCGTTCGGTCTTCCACTTCCCCCTGTAAAGATAATGTATTTTACTTTTCCTTGTTTATAAAGGGCAATAGCATGACGAATCCGTTCGCGAAACACTGGAGAAGGCCGCTCATTCCATACAGCCGCACCCAGCACAATAGCGGCATCTGCTGTCTGCATATCCTCACTTTTCTTACCATAGAAGTAAATACTAGCCGCTGTATATATAACTACGCCAATTACTAGTAGTAAAGGTGCCAGTATCCATAAAGTAATCCGTTTTCTGTTTCTCATACTTTCTTTCGTTCCTTTCCTGTAACAAAAAACGCCCGTCCTTCCGTACATACGGAAATAGAGAGGCGTGTTCGGCCATTGGGCGTAGGCCTTATAGCGGTATGTTTTTATGACGCTTTTGTTCTTTATCAGCGATATATCCGATGACTTTACCTTTGATATATTCCGTTGGTAACGCTCCAAATTGCTTGCTATCATAAGCGTTGACCCAATCGTCGTCTACGACGAATACATGTCCCTGAGGAACAATGATTTCCCTCATGTTAACCTTGCATTGTTTTTTCATTTTCATTATATGTGCTTCGTTCTTATCCCGCTCTCTTCGTTTGTGAACATCTACATATTGCTTCAAACTCATTCCTTTATGCTGAAACTTGCCGTAAAACGTGTCAAGCACCTTGCCGTTAATGTATAGCTGCCCTTCTTTAATCCGAACGCGTTCATCCCCGAATGCAACAATCCGAGACAAACTATAGCCGCGCACACTTCCTGGAACGACATGGTAGACGATGTCTCCCCTGGACATGTCCTTATCTCCATAATTAAGATCGAGCACAATGTCCCTACGATAAAATACACGGCACTTCTGATTCGCATATGGCCGCCAGTTCTCCATGTCATTGTAGGCATATTGTCTGATTATCGTCTTACCTGCAATGTTTCCTGGCATAATCGCTTGTGGCTTCGGACTGGTATGCCAATCCATCATCACTTCCTCGTCCTTGCTAAACGAGCAGGCAGATATGGCCAACAGCAGCACATAGACCATTAATAATGCTCCAAACTTCTTCACGGTTCTCTCCCTACCCTACTCTATTCTCTATACTCTAAGACGAATTCTATACGAATTTGTTTCAGATCCTGCATGATTATTTTTTGATTTCTTTTTCCAGCTTCCGTTGTAATAAAGGCTCTGTTATCGTTTGTTGTTGATTTTCTTATTCAAAGGAGAAAGCGAACATTGGAAGATGTTATACACAATCTCTCCCAATCAAAAGGTGAAGGATTATGAGGGAAAGGATATTATGTCAAATGTTGAGTCCATTCGACTTAAATATAAGGGAAATATAAAAGCACTGAGTGATGTACATAAGTATAGAATCGGTTTAACGGGTGCAGGTACAGACATGGTATTCGATAGGATAACGGATAAACGATTTAAAGACACTGGAGAAATATACGTTGAAAACCATGCTTCGACAAGTATAAATAAAAACGAAAACATTACAGGATGGGTTTTATTAGATTTGAATAAAGAAGGTGGAACGGGAGAAGGGATTGATTTGAAACCTGAGTGAGTAAAAGGGATTACATTTGTTGAACTAGCAGGAATCTTATTCTGATTACAAGTGCTACCCCGATTGGACAAAGTTAGTGCAAATGTAAAATTCAATTCACTGGCACAAACAAAATAGGTTGCATTATAGTCTTCCTCATCAAGACAGACTGCATATGTAAAATCAATTCCCTTATTTTTAAGCATTTCTTTTTCTTGTACAGATGCTAATCTAAATTTAGGATAGGAGAGATAAATCGGACACGAAATAAACGAAACACCATTAAAATTTACTTCCACCTCATGATAGTAAGATAAATCAAAGCTACCAATCATTCTAAGCGACTCGCCTTTATATTCATCCAAGTACCAATCTGATATGTTGGTCTTATCTAATCTTTCCTGTAAATCTTTTATTTTCTCCTCCAATATTCATCACAACCATTTACATATTCGTATCCCTATAGTCCTCTTTCACCCATACACCATTGCCTATCTCAACATATGCAGGCAAATCCATGTTATTTATGCCGAGAATAATTAGTGCTTTTTTTGAAATTTCCCTTACACTCTCCCACTCTGCTTTATCTAGATCATCATTATCAAAGCAGTCATGCATATCAAGTTCGTCTATTCCTTCTCTTACAGAGTTAATTGCATTCAAAACATCATGGTTTAATTTACCCTGCATTTTTTCTTCATACAACCTCGAATAAAGCAAAAAATCTTCAATTAAGTCACATGAAATACACCCTGGTGAATTATATTGTATTTGTTTATCTTTTGTTAGAGACAATGCAAATAAAGCATACATAAACTCTTTTTTAATACAATCTGTTTCAGCCAAGACATTCACCTACCTTCATTCTGATAAACTACACTTTGATATATAAATAATTATACTATTTATTGTAATATTCACGAAAATATTTCCTAATAAAAAAGTATCACCTAAAATATAGCTCAATTTGAGGAAAAAAAACGCTTATCCATGATATCTCACCTCCGAAGTGAAATATAAGATAAGCGTTGTTACTCCCCGTAATAAACTGTGTAAATACACCATTTAGTGTAATGAAATTACATTGAATTAGTTCTGCATCACAAAATCCGTCTCCATCGTATCCCCTTCTTGGAAAACACGCAGGATTTCGTATTTCGTATTGCGCTGTGCCGGAATTTTGCCTGCTTCACGAATCAATTCAAGAATATGGTTCGTGTTGACTTTGTACGTACAAGCCGCTGCTGATACGACATTCTCTTCCATCATCGTTGACCCGAAATCATTACAGCCATACTGGAGTGACAGCTTACCTACTTCCGGTCCCATGGTTACCCAGGAAGATTGGAAGTTTGGAATATTATCAACCATCAATCGGGAAATGGCAACGTTCTGTAGGTATTGTTCTGGCGTCTGTTTCTCCGCCTTCATATTCGTATTCTCCGGCTGGAATGTCCAGGAGATAAACGCCAGGAAGCCAGGGCCGCCTACTGCTTTCATCTCATCCTGCGCTTCGCGAACACGCAGCATATGGAGCACGCGTTCCTCCATCGCTTCGCCAAAGCCGATAACCATCGTCGCCGTCGTAGACATGCCGATACGATTCGCCTGTTTCATGACATCGATCCACTGCTGCCACGAACCTTTAAGGCGGCTAATCTTTCTGCGGGTACGATCATCAAGAATTTCTGCTCCGGCACCCGGAAGCGAATCGAGCCCCGCTTCATGAAGCAGACGAATCGTTTCTTCCACAGGCTTATTCGACACTTCCGCGATTTTTACGATTTCGGCCACGGACAGCGAATGCATCTGAATCGATGGAAAACGCTGCTTAATGCCACGCAGCAGATTCGTGTAATACTCCAGAGGCAGGTTCGGATTGGTACCGCCCTGCATCAGAATCTCTGTTCCCTGCACATCAACGGTTTCCTGGATTTTTTTATAAACTTCTTCATCCGGTAGTACATACCCTTCCTTTGAACCCGGCGCGCGGTAGAACGCACAGAAACGGCAGTACGTATCACATATATTCGTATAGTTAATATTGCGTCCGATTACAAATGTCGTAATCGGCTCCGGATGCCACTTCTCCATGACCTTATTGGCATAATGGCCTATCTTTTCTATTTCATTGCTCTCATACAAACGGAGGCCGTCTTCTAGCCCCAACCGTTCGCCAGCCAATGCCCGTTCCAATATTTGGTCAATCGTCACGGTGTATCCCTCCAAACGTTACATTCACTCTTCCATCGTAACACAAAGCCCCCTGCTTGCCTACCGCGCAGGGGGTGTGTGAATTTCTATTCTGTAAAGCCAATTTCTTCATACACTTCCGGCTGCCAATGAATAACACAACGATCGAGCGGCAGATTAATCTCCCGCATCCCGTTCGGCTTACCATTAAAATAAATAATTTCTGACAGGATGACACGCGTATCTTTAATCTGTACTTCACCCTGTAGACGCTGTACTGTTTGATCCATCCCATAAAACACAACTTCCCCAGTCCCCAACGTTTTCATTTCTTTTCCCCCCATCCATCTTCTTATTTACTGTTCTGAGATGTCTCAATAAATGCTTTAATTTCTTCCGGCGAGAAGCGGGAGAGTATGTCCTGTTTGATTTTCTGCTTGTCTTCCGCTGTCAGACCATCCGAAACCATAGAGCGATATTCATTCATCTCGGAAACAGAAAAACGCTTCATGGCATAGCGCATCGCTTCGCTGTTGTCCTTAAATTGAATGGTTGGCTCTGCACCTTTATCTTTTTGTTCTTCTTTACCACTGTTCTCTTTCTTATCACCTGAGGTAGCGGAAGCTCCGGTCGCTTTACTAATTTCAGCCTGTATGTCCGGATCTTCCACCGCTTTTTCTAGCTTGGCCTGAAGATCTTTATCTTCTAGCATTTTTTTTACGGCCGGGTCCTTCATCACTTCATCGGCCACTTTCTTCATCGTCTTGTCCGCTGCATAATCGAATGCTACCTTAGCGCCGATACCTAGCAGAACAAGAAGAGAGAGGCCTATCAGTATCCATTTTTTCATGCTTATGTCACCCTGCCCTCCTCATCGATTTGCATTACTGAATCCGACGATTATTGCCGTTTACTTCATATGCTTTTGTGTAATAACGAATACGCTCCATAATTCGCATCGCCTTCAACTGTTCGACTCCAGCCTTCTGTGAATAGGCCAGATGGTCCTGCAACTGTTCATACGTATAATTTGATGTATACAGTACAGGCAGATTCTCGCTCACTCGGTACTGAAGAATCGCTCCGAGCACTTCATCACGCGCCCATGGTGACAGCGTCTCTGCTCCGATGTCGTCGAGAATAAGCACTGGTACTTCTTTGAGCACAGCGATCTTCTCTTGTACGGTGTTGTCTCCGAGCGCGTCTTTAATTTCCCTGAAAAAGTCGGGCGTATAGACCATCAACGAAGCAATTCCCCGCTCCGCCAGCTTTTTGGCGGCTGCTCCCATTAAATAGCTCTTTCCAACGCCGAACGGGCCGTAGAAATACAAGCCTTTCGCGCCTGGTGTACCCGGCTCGACGCGCTGGCAGAATTCCAGCACCGCTTCTATTGCATCAATTCGCTCATCATCCGCATCCAAATCAGCAAACGACGCACCTACAATTTCTTTTGGAATATAATGTGTCCGAATAAGCTTGGCGCGTTCTTTTTGTTGACGGTCCAACAAATACAAGCGACAAGGCGTATGCCTTACCTCAATGGATGTACCAGTCCAGTCCATTGTTGCCTTATGTCCTTGCAACAGATTTGGACAGGCTTCCAGACCTGGACAATGACGGCAATGCTCTGCCTCATCAAGTGTTTGTTTAACCCGTGACAACGATTGAGCGATATGGGCTACAGTAATCTCTGGATGCTCCCGACGCAGCTCGACGACTTCGGGATTTTGGGCCATATCATTGACAATCTGGTCAAACGAGTATTTGCCGTTTATTTTATATGAGGCCAACAATTTGTTCATCCGCTGCATCCTCCTCTCTCCCCCTCTCTATTGCTTGTTTTCTCCCATTGCTTTCAAAAGGGCTTTCACGCGCTGACGCTTTTTCTCATGTTCAGAATCGGACACCGGCTGCCCACTTCCCTGTTCTGCCGGGGCCGCCTTCTGCTCCTGCAACTTACGCTGACGTTCGAGCTGTTGAAGAATCAGCGGTGGAATTTCGTCCTTCTTCTTGCTTCTTCCACCAGATATACCACGCGCCGTAGTTTTTTTCTCATCAGGCGCCTTTTTATCGAAGAAAAGCGTTTTGCCGTTCTTGCGCTCCATGTAGAACTGTCGTGCCTGCCGCTTTGCTTCCTGTACCGTTTGAATATTGTGCCGTTTCCAGTGGCCCGCTATTTTGTAAATGACGTCTTTCGGGAGCTGTCTGTCATATGCGAGCATGACATACTCCAGCAGCACATTCACTACACCTGGAGGCAGCTGATACTGTTCAAGCAATTCTTCTACGATTTTCTGATCAGCCGGGGCAATTTTGCCTCCCCGTTGATAATATTCCATCAACTGCAACGGGGATAACGAGGCCAGCAGTCGTGCATGATTCTCCGCCTCGGATAGCAGATGCTCCTGCTCTTTCACTTCCGTATCCGATTGAAATACGATTTCTTCCTTGGCTACAATCTTTGGAACCCTGCCATTCTCCTGTCCGTACCAATCTTTTATCCTGCGACGTAAAGTGGTTAAATCAATTGTATCTTCCGGAATAACGACGGGTTCCTGAAGAAGGCGCGCCATCATCTCACTATCAATCCCATACGTGAACGCAAGATTATCGAGCTCTATTTTCACTTCTTTCGTAAATAGCTCCTGCCTCTTCACCATTTTTGGAAGCGATGCTTCCAAAAACTCGAAATCCAACCGGGACTCCGAGTAATTGCGTGCCTCATTCACGTTCGGATTAAAAGATGGAAGCGGGCTCTCTTCTTCCGTCTCCTGAAGAAACTGATATGTCTCTGTACCTTTTACTACCTTCATTTCGCTTGGAGAAAGGTGATAAAATACTTCATCGAATGCTTTCGTAATTCGGGTCCGTTCCGCTGTGTCCGGTATACGTCCTGCATCTGCCGCAGAAAAGCGCCGTCTGAGCTTTCGGTAAAACTCCTTACCGACACGATTAAGCAGCATAATGCTTAGTGTATCGTCACGGAAAAACACATCCGGAGAATGAGGGGGCTGCAGCACGTATTCAAACGTGCGCTCCCCCCCTTCATCAATCTGGTATACTTCCAGCAGCCCGATGGCTTCCAATTGATGCCTCGCCTTGAGAATGACGTCCAGTGGCGCCGCCATCGTCACCATCAGCCCATAATGAAGTCCTTGTACCGGCGAAAAGCTTGCCAGCGACAAATTATGAAACAACGTCTGATAAAGCCCAATTGGCAACGCACCCACCAACGGTTGATATAAATGTATTACGTATCCGATTTCTGCATTGCTGATAGGTCGCCTTACACGAATAAGGTAGGGATCATTGGGGACGGTTTCCTGCCATCTCACCCGTATATCACTCCCTGTATGTCAGTCTTTCTCATATATTATATCATCGAATTCCTTATACTTCACAATCCTGTGCCATCTGTTCCAGTGCCTCTACACAGGCAGCAAGACGCTCCAATACTTCTTGTTTCTGGGCAGAAGATAAAGCCTGCGACTGTAAGATATTTTGCACTTCTAAAGAGGCTAACTTTACATTCTCCAGGGCATGCGCTAGCCCACTCGGCAGTTCTGATTGCTCCTTCTCTGCTAGAACATGAGCAGTTACTTCTATCGCCTCGCCGTAGGTTACTGTCTCAAACCGATACGGAACATGCGCATCCAGCCCGAGTGTCTCATTCACGATTTTCGCGAAGTGAAGCGATACGTCTTCTTCACCATGCACAATAAAAACCTTCTTGGGCTGACGGACAAAGCCAGCAAGCCATTCCAAGAGCCCCGCCTGGTCAGCATGCGCAGAGAATCCTTCAATATTATGAATCTGGGCTGATACTTTAATATCTTCGCCGAAAATCCGTACTCGCTTCGCCCCGTCAACTATGCGACGTCCCAGCGTACCTTGGGCCTGATACCCAACAAATACGATATGCGATTTCGGCCTCCAAAGATGATGCTTTAAATGGTGCTTAATGCGTCCAGCTTCGCACATGCCGCTTGATGAAATGATGATTGTACCGCTAACTACTCGATTCAGACGCTGTGACTCCTCCACTGACTCCACGAACTGCAGCCCAGGAAAAGAGAGCGGATCCACTCCTTGCCGTAAATACTGCTGGCTCTCTTCGTCAAATACTTCTTGATTACGGCGAAATATCCGCGTCGCTTCTATAGCGAGCGGATTGTCAACAAATACTGGCAGCGGAGCAATTTTTCCCTTGTGCAAAAGCTCGGACAATTCATAAATAATCTCTTGCGTACGACCAACTGAAAAGGACGGGATAATTATATTACCACCCTGCTCTTGGATAGTACGAACAATCCCACCAAGAATTTCACTTCGATCCACCCGTTCACCGTGCAACCGATCGCCGTATGTTGACTCGATGAACACATAATCCGCCTCATCGATAAAAGCCGGGTCCTTCACAATGGCCTGCCGTTTGCTTCCCAAATCTCCGGAGAACACTAGTTTGCACGTACCGCTCTCCTCCGACTCCTTCACCCACATCTCGACAATGGCTGAACCAAGTATATGTCCAGCATCACGCATACGAATGGTTATCCCCGGTACAACCTCTGTATATTCATCATACGGTATACCTTTGAAGTGGGACAAGCAGCGCCTTGCATCCTCTTCCGTATACAACGGCTTTATCTCGGGTCGTCCCCGGCGGCGGCGTTTTCGATTATACCATTCAGCTTCCGCTTCCTGAATATGCCCGCTATCCGGAAGCATGATGGAACAAAGCTCCGCCGTAGAATGTGTAGCGATAATCGATCCTGCGAACCCTTGTTTACATAGCTTCGGTATAAGCCCACTATGATCAATATGGGCATGCGTTAGTACAACCGCCGCAATCTTGACTGGATCAAAGGGAAAATCTTGTTCATTCCATTGATCGAGCTCTTTATTACCTTGAAACATTCCACAATCAATCAAAATTTGATGCCTACCAGTATCCAGCACATAGCAAGATCCTGTTACCGTTCTCGCTCCCCCTATAAATTGTATCTTCACTTCCGTCCGCCTTCCCTTATCCGCTTCATACGTCGATGCTATTCTTTCTTTTTGCTGTTATGGATTAAATCTTCCAATTCTTTGACAAACACATTAATATCTTTGAACTGCCGATATACGGACGCAAAGCGAACATACGCCACTTCATCGACGTTATATAACGCATTCATCACTAATTCGCCGACATCCTTGCTTTGAACCTCAGATTGGCCATTGTTGCGTAACTCACGCTCAATTTGATCTACGATCATTTCCAACGTATCCAGCGGTACAGGCCGCTTTTCACAAGCACGGATAATACCACGTAGAATTTTCTCACGACTGAATTCTTCACGGGTCCCATCTTTTTTCACTACCAGCAACGGCGTCTCTTCCACCATCTCGAACGTGGTAAATCGCCTGCCGCATTGCTCACATTCCCGGCGGCGTCGAATAGACTTACTATCATTTACCGGACGTGAATCGAGTACCCGCGTTCCATTATGTGCACAATATGGACAACGCATCTCATCAACCCCACTCCATTGCGTACTTTTCCCTAGTTTGTCCCAGAAAAGAGCCAACGTCAAGAGCTAAAAAATGAAGAGCCTCATCTTCCCATTCATTCGCATATGTACATAGCTGGTAAATATCATACCTGATGAAAAAAACGGGACAATCCGTTTTTACGGACTGCCCCATCTTTTTATACGATAAGCGTTAGACGCTTACACAGTTACTTCCACTTTTTTTTTCGTATGTGTAGCAGCGGATACGTGTTTCGCCAGGTCAAGTACTCGGCAAGAGTAGCCCCATTCGTTATCATACCAAGCAAGCACCTTCACCTGCTTCTCACCCATCACCATCGTTGACAATGCATCTACGATAGAGGAGTTTTCATCCCCATTGAAATCAGAAGATACAAGCGGTTCTTCAGTGAAGCCAAGAATGCCTTGCATGCGGCCTTCACTTGCTTCGCGAAGTACACGGTTCACCTCTTCTACCGTCACGCTTTTCTTCACATTCACAACTAGGTCTACAACAGATACATTCGGTGTTGGAACGCGAAGTGAGAAACCGTTCAACTTACCTTGCAGTTGTGGGAGAACACGTCCAACCGCACGGGCTGCACCAGTTGTAGTCGGAATAATCGCCTGTGCACATGCACGCGCTCGGCGCAAATCTTTGTGCGGGTTATCCAGATTCTTCTGGTCGTTCGTATAAGAATGCACCGTTGTCATCATACCGTACTCGATGCCGAACGCTTCATCCAATACCTTGGCTACTGGAGCCAGGCAGTTCGTCGTGCAAGATGCATTTGAGATGATATTATGTGCTTCATAATCGTATGCGTCATCGTTTACACCCATTACGATCGTTACGTCATCGTCTTTTCCCGGTGCCGTAATAACTACCTTCTTTGCACCAGCTTTAATATGTTTACCCGCACCTTCTTTGTCGCGGAATTTTCCTGTCGCTTCGATAACAATTTCTACATCCAGTTCCTTCCAAGGAAGGTTAGCTGGATCACGGTCGGAAACCACTCTGGTTTCTTTTCCATTTACAATAATAACGTTATCTTTCGTTTCAATTTTATCGGAAATGTTTCCATGGATTGTGTCATACTTAATAAGATGAGCCAGCGTCTCAACGGGATAGCTAGCGTTGATTGCTACTACTTCAACCTCCGGATCATTCATCGCTTTACGGAATACCATCCGTCCGATACGTCCAAATCCATTAATGGCAATACGTGTCGTCATTAATATGTTCTCCTCCCCGGATATGTTCCATACTATTACATACCCTCATTATAATAAGTATGACACTTTTTTCAATAGACTAGCGCAAATTTATTATTTTCAGACTATTTTACCCTATTAACAGTACTGTCTATGCTATTAAGAAAAGCTTGTAAGCATTGCCGCTCATCCTTTTTCCACTACATAAAAAAGGATGGCCGCCGCCATCCTTTTACTTTAGAGAACTAAATTCATCAGCATAAATTTTCTCGTACCGATGCTTGTAATATAATGCTCGCTGTACATAATGACGCGTTTCTCCAAACGGGATTTTGGAAAGATGCTCCTCTGTTCCGTCCCATGTACCTTGCTGAATCCATTTCTTAACATTACCCGGTCCGGCGTTATACGCGGCGATAACCGCATATGGATTATCATTAAACATTTCGTACAAGAAGGAAACATACCATGTTCCAAGCAATATGTTCGTATCCGGCTCATCCAAGTATTCGGTTGCCATCGGTGAGATTTTGGTCTTCTGTACCGCCCACTCCGCCGTCGTCGGCATCATCTGCATGAGCCCGATCGCACCCTTTTTAGAAATACGACGTTTATCAAATTTTGATTCGATTTGAATAATCGCCATAATTAGATACGGATCCACATTATACTGCTTGGACGATTTGCGTATTTCTTCTTTATAATATATCGGGTACATCGCTTTCCACGTAACAGGCGCATCCAGCAGCAGAAAAACTACCAACAAGCAAAGAAAAAATATCGTGTTTCTGCGACTTAAGCGTTTCATCCCCAACTCCTTATCCGTACAGTTTCATGTATTCGTGCGCCCCTTTATTTCAAATTCAACAGTCTCCCTACCAATTCATCCACTTGCTGTTCCGTCTCTGTAAGCGTACCGCTGTTGTCAATAACATAATCCGCACGGAGACGCTTATCTTCTATAGACATCTGAGAAGCGATACGCCGCTGTGCTTCTTCCTCATCAAACCCGTTCCTCTTCATCAAACGCTCCAATTGCTGGTTAACCGTACAGTATACGACAACAACTTTCTCCACCATATACTCAAGCTTTGACTCATATAACAAGGGAATATCGAGCACAATTAGCGCAATGCCTTCTTCCTGCGCCTCTTTTGTCAATTGGCGCATACGCCCTCGTACAGCAGGGTGAACAATCGCATTTAAATCCAGACGAGCTTGCTCGTCCGAAAAAACGAGGGAGCCCAGCTTTACCCGGTCCAATTCATCATTGGCCAGCAAGATGTCTCGTCCAAAACGTTCGACAACAAGAGACCAGGCTTCTTCACCTGGCCGAACAACCTCACGTGCAATAATGTCCGCATCAATAATACGGGCATCGCGCTCTGCAAGCATCCGCGATACCGTGCTTTTTCCGCAAGCGATGCCGCCCGTCAGTCCAATGATCATATCCTCCTCAACTCTCTCTCACATCATTTTGAAAAAGCCGCATAAAATCAGGAGAATTCCCGGAAGATATGTCATTCGCTTCAACCAGCCTGCTTCCGAATACATAAATCCGAGCTTTAATCCCGATAAGATAAATAAACAACTCACGCTTCCAATAACTAACGCGGTTACCCACGGCTCATAACCAATGAGTGCAGCACCGATACCGGCACCGAATGCATCCAGAGAAAGAGCCATTCCTAGAAACATCGCTTCCATTCCAGAAATCGTACCAGAACGATCCATATCTGCTTCAGTAGGGCGCTTAAGAATCTGTACGACAAGACCAAGCGCTTTAATTTCAAATGCTACAAGCGACTTTGGCTCCCCATCCAGCTGCTTGTGCTTCGTCTCTTCTTCCTCCGCCTCCTGTGGCTTTGCATTGTATATGGCCCATAAGCCGATAGCAATTAAAATCGTGCCTCCCACGTATTGGGTAGCGACAGGTGACAAAAAATACGCCAGCCACTTGCCGATATACATCGAGACAAGAATCACCAGCGCCGAACACGCAGTTATAATAATAACGGAACGCGCAGGAATCTTAATGCGGCGCATACCGTATGTGACGCCGACCCCGAATCCGTCTAGACTCACCGCAAAGGCCAACGCCAGTAGCGAAAAAATATGCAGCACCCCGTTCTCCTCCTTCTCTATCTCGCCCTTCTTTTGCCAACTTATTCATAGGCGCTTGGTACAGTATATGAGAGGAAAAGAAAGGGGTGCCTTCTCAACTACGTACAGAGAACACGCACATACCTTTCACCTATAGAAATTCGTTTATCCCACCTTAACGAGGCTGACAGGATGGACAAATATGCGTGCCTCGCCCGCCAACGACAAACTTCTCGATTGGCGTGCCGCATGCGACACAAGGTTCACCTGTACGGCCATATGCCTTCAATGTATGCTGAAATTGTCCCTCTTGTCCCTGCCCATCGACATACGATTTAATAGAGGAGCCCCCCAACGAAATCGACTCGCTCAAAATCTGTACAATGCTAACATGAAGCGTCTGCCATTGCTCATCCGTCAACTCGTCCGGCACCCTCTCCGGATGAATACCCGCCTGAAACAACGCCTCATCTACATAAATATTCCCGAGCCCGACGATTATTTCCTGATTTAACAACAATGGCTTAATTTTGCTTTTGCGCCCCTTCACTCTTTCCTTTAGCAGCTCCGCTGTAAACGCCTTATCCAGCGGCTCAGGACCAAGCTTATGTAATGGCGGTCCCGCCATTTCCTGGCCTCTGGCAAACAAATGCATCGTTCCGAAAGTCCGAACATCTTTATAACGAAGCTCTGTGGCATCAGTAAACTGAAAAATAACATGGGTGTGTTTCTCCACATCGTCTCCTTCTTGATAGAGACCATAACGTCCCTCCATCCTCAGATGGGACACCATCACAAAATCATCAAGGTAGAACAGTAAAAACTTACCGCGCCGGCCGACATCCCGAATCGTTTGTCCCTTCATCAGCTCGATGAACAGCATAGCATCATCCGGCGCTTTAATTAATCTTGGTAGGCTCACGATCACATCAGCGATTGTCTTTCCCGTGACCAGCTTATTCAGCGTGCGCCTAACCGTTTCCACTTCTGGCAATTCCGGCATGCAGACTCTCTCCTTCTCATGTTGTGTTACTTCGCTTCATACCAGCTCTTGCCGTAATTTACATCGACTTTTAATGGTACATCAAGCGGTAAAGCATTCTCCATTACATCCGGTACAAGCTTGCACATTTTCTCAAGCTCATGCTCCGGTACTTCAAAAATCAATTCATCGTGCACCTGGAGCAGCATTCGGCTTTCCAGCCTCTCCTCTTCCATTCGCTGCGCCATGCTGACCATCGCCAGCTTGATAATATCTGCGGCCGTTCCCTGGATAGGCGTGTTCATTGCAGTACGTTCAGCGAAGCTGCGTAGATTGAAGTTGCGGCTGTTGATGTCCGGCAGGTAGCGACGGCGTTTTAGCATGGTCGTGACATAGCCGTTTTTCTTTGCTTCCGCAATACTGCTATCCATATACTGTCTGACGCCTTCGTAAACAGAGAAGTAACGTTCAATAAATTCAGCCGCTTTCTTCCGGGTAATATTCAGATTCTGGGAAAGTCCGTAATCGCTAATACCGTACACAATACCAAAGTTTACGGCTTTAGCCTGACGGCGCATCAGCGAAGTAACTTCATCTTCATCCACTCCGAATACATCCATCGCTGTACGCGTATGAACATCCATATCCCGACGGAATGCATCAAGCAGGTTCTCATCTTGGGAAATATGTGCAAGAATGCGCAACTCGATTTGCGAATAATCAGCTGCCAGTATGAACCAGTCTGCCTCAGATGGGACAAAAGCCTGACGAATTCTACGTCCTTCCTCCAGACGAATCGGGATGTTCTGCAGGTTCGGCTCGGTGCTGCTCAAACGACCGGTCGCCGTCACCGCTTGATTAAAAGAAGTGTGAATTTTGCCTGTCTCTTCACGGATTTCCTTTTTCAATCCTTCAATATATGTTGACTGTAGCTTGCCCAGTTGGCGGAACTCTAAAATGAGCGGCACAATTTCATGAGCCTGCTCCAGCTTCTCCAATACATCAGCGCTCGTTGAATAACCCGTCTTCGTTTTTTTAACGACCGGAAGTTGCAGCTTGTCGAACAAAATCTCACCCAATTGCTTCGGCGAGTTGATATTGAATTCAACCCCTGCCAGACTATGAATCCTTGCAGTGAGTGACTCCAGCTTTTCGGTAAGTTCCGCGCCCATCTCATCCAAGCGTTCTCGGTCAACTCGTACGCCCTTCGTCTCCATAGCACCCAGCACCGTCGCAAGCGGCAGTTCCAAATCATACAGAAGCTCATACAGGCCTTCTTCTTTTAGAGTTGTATCCATTTTGTCATGCAAGCGATAAATCATATCCGCCTTACGCACGATATGTGCTCCGAGAACAGACACGTCTGGAATCGATCGTTTCGCTCCCTTGCCATACACCGCATCATCAGAAATGAGGTGCATGCTATATCGCTCCGCTACATCACAGAGACGGTGATTCGTTTCGGAAGGATTACTGAGATAAGACGCCAGCAGTACATCAAAGCAGATGCCTTCCAGCTCAATGTTCTTCCATGCAAGCGCGACCTGACTACGTTTCGCGTCATAAACCCACTTCTGCTGTTCCGGGTCTGCCAGCCACTCAGACAGTGCCGGCCAGCCTATTTGATCAAACGGTATATACAAACGCGTAGAGCCGCTTACTAGGCCGATGGCATGAATGGGAGCCCCATGATAATTCTCCGCGTCTACCTCGACCATGACCGCCATCGGAGACGTAAGCTTGTCCGTCCAGTCATCGCGATTCTCCTCCGTAATTATCACGAATTCGATGTCTTCATCCGTTTGTTCAGCCACAGAGCTTGCTTCTGCTGCATCAAGTCCGAGACGATCCAGCAGAGATTTGAACGCAAACCGCTCCAATACTGGTATAATTTTTTCTTTTGTATACGGCTGGTACACCGTATCTTCGAGCGTAACTTCTACCGGTGCATCACGCAGAATGGTAGCCAGCTCTTTGCTCATTCTGGCATCGTCGGCGTGCGTTTCGATCTTCTCCTGTAGCTTCTTTCCTTTTACTTCGGATACGTGCTCCAGTACGCCCTCTACAGTTTTGAATTCATGCAGCAGCTTCAGGGCTGTTTTCTCACCAACACCCGGAATACCAGGAATATTATCCGATGTATCACCCATCAAACCTTTTAAATCGATGATCTGATCAGGTGTCAAATCATACTTGGCAGCGATCTCTGCAGGGGAATACAATTCCACTTCACTAATGCCTTTACGGGTCAGCGCCACCGTAGTTTTATCGGACACGAGCTGCAACATATCCTTATCTCCAGACACGATAAGCGTCGTAAATTCGTTCGTCTCCGCCTGTGCCGACAAGGTCCCGATAATGTCATCGGCCTCGAATCCTTTTAACTCATAGTGTTTAATATCAAACGCGTCAAGCAGCTCTTTAATCAATGGAAATTGCGATGACAGCTCTCCTGGTGTTTTCATACGTTTGCCTTTATAATCTTTATACTCTTCCGTGCGGAATGTTACTTTGCCCGCATCGAACGCTACTAGCAGATGTGTCGGCTTTTCCTCTTCAAGCATGCGTAAAAGCATGGTTGTGAATCCGTATACAGCATTCGTATATAAACCTTCATTCGTCGTTAGAAGGGGAAGCGCGTAAAAAGCACGGTTAGCAATACTATTACCGTCCAATATCATTAATTTCTTTTCCATTCACATTCCACGCCCTATCTTTCCCATAATAAATACATATACGCTTCCATCATACCATACAGCCGGACAGCATAACAAAGCACAGATCCCTATAAAAAATACGCATCATTCCTCTATATGCTTGGTTAACTTTCTGCAACAGCATACATAGAAAAAGATGCGTATTTACGTTACCTGTATTACCTTATACTTATATGTGCATGTCTAGCTTATTTCTGAATATTGAGGAATGGAATGGCGCCACCGGTCGTGCTCGGTAGTTTACCGTCCCACTTCTCAATTGCCTGCTGCTGTACTTCAACTTCACGCATTCTTACGAGTTCAGGCGTAACATTTTCTCTTTGCAAACGCAATGATTCAGCGGTAGCCTGTGCTTTCGTAATCGTTTGTTCTTTCTCAATCTTGATTCTCTCAAGATCAAGCTTGGATTTGAGTGCCTGTTGTTCTGCAATCTGTTTCTGCTCGATTGCACGGTTGAATTCGTCGCTAAACTTAAATTCCGTAATGTTGATCTCATCGAGCATCATATTGTACGTACTCAGCTTTTTAGAAAGAAGCTCTTTTACCTGCAGGCTGACTTCAGAACGCTTGGAGATTAATTGTTCGGCAGTATAACGTGCCACTACCGCCTTTAAAGATTCTCCGATCGCCGGATCAACAATTCTTCCTTTATAGTCCATACCAACAGTTTGATAAAGCTTATTGACACTAGACGGGTCCATATGGAAGTTAACCGCCATATTCGTTGTTACAACCTGCAGATCCTTAGATGCTGCTGATGCGCTACTCTCCGCCTTTTGGACCCTTACCTCTACCTGTACAATATCCTGGATAAACGGAATTTTAAAATGCATCCCCTCTCCTAATACTGTAGGCTTGACCGCACCAAGCTGTACGATGATGCCCCGATGACCGGCCTGCACAACCGTCAGTGATTCAAATGCAAGAATAACAAGAATGATAACAGGAATAACGAACTTGAGAATTTTCCCCATGCTCATATTCGGTCCGCTCATCTTTACAACCTTTTCTCCCATGTTGTTTCCCCCTTTTGTAATCTTCTTGCTAAGTAATACGGATTAGAACGTAAAAAAGTTTCCTTTTTTCATTATTGTAAAAATGCGGTTTTTTCTTTACCATTAACACATGTATACGGCACACCGCCAGTACGTACATCAGGAGATAAAAAATGAAAGAAAAACCCGCGTTTTCGCCTTATTTCGCTTTGTTCATCGCTACGCTAGCCGTCTCGACATCAGCCATACTTGTGAAGCTATCAGACGCACCAGCATCCATTATTGCTACATATCGGCTATTGTTTACGATACTATTCATGCTTCCGTTCGTTATATGGAAACATCTCGGAGAAATTCGGTTCATCTCGTTGCGAGACTGGTGCTTCTCTTCGCTTGCCGGTGTCTTTCTAGCAATGCACTTTATTCTCTGGTTTGAATCGCTGAACTATACATCTGTAGCCAGTTCCGTAGTACTTGTAACTTTGCAGCCGCTGTTTTCATTTGTCGGCGCCTATGTATTTTTTAAAGAGCGGGTAACTCCTGCCGGAATCGCTGGAGGACTGCTCGCGATTGCAGGTAGCGTATTCATCGGCTGGAGTGATTTTCGTATCGGAGGAACGGCATTATTCGGTGATATCCTCGCTTTACTTGGAGCGGCTACCGTCACCGGATATTGGCTATTTGGCCAAAGCGTTCGCAAGCGCTTGTCTCTTATGATGTATACGTTCGTTGTATATACGATTAGTACAATCGTTTTGCTTATGTATGATATAGCATTAGGGTTTGATTTATTTCCATATTCCGGCCAGGATTGGCTCGTCTTCATCGGTCTGGCGATTTTCCCTACGCTGCTCGGCCACACGGTATTCAACTGGACGATTAAATGGCTAAGCGCCAATACGATTTCAATGGCCATTCTAGGAGAACCGATTGGAGCGGCTATTCTCGCATATTGTATTCTCGGTGAAAACGTAACAGCCGCCCAAGCGATTGGCACGGCTGTCATTTTATGCGGTATTTATTTGTTTATGCAATTCAATCGGCCGGACAAAATACAGCTTAGCTCGGAAAATGATCAATCTGACGCTGCGGCAAAATAACGGTGAACGTCGTACCGCGGCCTTCTTCGCTTTCTACATGAATCATGCCGTGGTGCGAGTCAATCAAATGCTTGACAATCGCCAGACCAAGTCCGGTACCGCCGGATTCCCGCGAACGCGCCTTATCAACCCGATAGAACCGCTCAAAAATGCGCGATACATGCTCCGGTGGAATGCCGATGCCGGTATCAACGATTTTCATCTCTATGTTTTTCGGGTCTCGTTCTTGCAGCGTAATCGTAACTTCTCCATTATCCGGAGTATAATTAATAGCATTGCTCACCAGATTCAGTACGATTTGCTGTATCCGATCTTTGTCGCCTTCGATAACTATGTTTTTCTCTGCCGGGAGATAAATCGCGATATTTTTGGCTCGCGCCTCTTCCCGTATGATGCGCACGGTTTCTTTAATCAACTTGGCCAGGTCGATTTCTTCCACCTTTAGCGGCATTCTTTTTTGCTCGATTTTTGATAAGTCGAGGATATCAGTAATGAGCCTGTTTAACCGATCGCTTTCCTCATTAATAATCGTCAGGAACGATCGGCTAACATCGACATCTTCCAACGCTCCATCAAGCAGCGTCTCCGTAAACCCTTTAATGGATGTAATGGGGGTTTTTAGTTCATGAGATACATTTGCGACGAACTCGCTACGCATTTTCTCAAGACGGCGAATGGCTGTAATGTCGTGCAACAACACGATAACCCCTTTCACCTCGCCGTTCTCGTTCGTATACGCTCCAAGATTCGCATCGATAATATGCTCTTCGGGATAATACACATGAATTTCTTCACGGATTTTTTCTCCCGTCTCCAGACAGCGATCAATCATCAGACTTAACCCTGAGCTTTTCCCGATTTCTGTATGAGGATGTCCCAGGAAATTTTTAGCTTCGTAACCAAGCAATCTCTCCGCCGCTGCGTTCATCATCACGAGTTTACGCGAATCGCTGATGAGAATCATTCCGCTGAACATATTATTAAGTATACTCTCCAGCCGCTTCTCATTCTCTTGAATAGCCGACATCTGCTGTTCAAGACTGACCGCCATATAATTAATCGCCTGAGCCAATTGACCGATTTCACCCTTTACGTTCGTTCGAATGCGGTTTTTAAATTCCTTTTTCGTAATTCCTCGGGCCACACGGGTTATTTCTTCGATCGGCTGCGTAATGCTTTTTGTAATACGGGTACTGATAAATCCGAATAGCAAAAGCGTCAACACTAATACGCCGCCAAGACTTACCCACAGATTTCGCACCGTCTCCTGTACTCGTGTAATAGTAATGGATACACGCACGACTCCTTCTATGTTCTGCTCATGTTTTAGCGGAACAGCTACATAGAGCATGTCATAATTCAGCGTATTACTATGCCGGATCGACTGCCCTTCGCCGCTTTGAAGTGCCGCTCGAATTTCTGGTCGATTTGCATGATTCGGCAGCGTCTTCGGATCATGCTCCGTATCGGCTATTACTTTTCCTTGATGATCCGTGACGGTAATACGTGCCCCGATTTCCTCGGAAAAACGTTTCATGCGATGCTGAAGTATATCTGACTTGTCCATTAGATGACCGTACAGTACATCATCAGAAATAATCCGCGCTTCTTTTATGAGTCTTTCTTCCAGCACATCGATGTACGTATTTTGCAGCATCTTCGCAAAATACAGGCCCAGTAGCAGAAGCAATACACCAATTATAAGTACGAAAATAAAATTAAGCCGAATTCGGAACTTCTGCATGTTACCCCTCTAATTTATAACCCAGTCCACGTACGGTCTTAATGTATTTGGGCTGTT
This sequence comes from Aneurinibacillus migulanus, assembly GCF_001274715.1. GTDB lineage: Bacteria > Bacillota > Bacilli > Aneurinibacillales > Aneurinibacillaceae > Aneurinibacillus > Aneurinibacillus migulanus. The sequence continues at coordinate 173,264 of NZ_LGUG01000002.1, forward strand.
TCGTATCCTCTTCGATTTTTTCTCGCAAATGGCTAATATGAACATCCACAATGCGTGAATCCCCTACAAAATCATAATTCCACACAGCGTTTAACAGTTGATCTCTCGTCATTACACGGCCCGGATGACTCGCCATATATTGAAGTAATTCGAATTCTTTCGGTGTCAATTCAAGTTTATTTCCGCTAAAAATCACTTCATATTTCTCCGGATAAATGACAAGTTGACCAATTGTAATCACTTGTTCATCTGATGCTCCTGCTGATTTTTGCTCTTGCTGCTGTCCGCTTCGTCGCAAAATCGCTTTAACACGAGCCACCACTTCACGCGGGCTAAATGGCTTGGTCATATAATCATCCGCGCCTAGCTCCAGTCCGAGAATTTTATCGAATTCTTCGTCCTTAGCTGTCAACATCAAAATCGGTGTATTGATTTTTTCCATTCGTAACTTCTTGCACACTTCCATGCCATCCATACCCGGAAGCATAATATCAAGGACAATTAAATCTGGTTTTTCCGTTTCAGCCAATGTAACTGCTGTCGGACCATCTCCGGTTTTTATTACCTCAAACCCTGCTTTCTGCAGGTTAAACTCCAATAAGGTGACAATTGACTGTTCATCATCTACTACCAGAATTTTTTTCACTCTCTACACCCTTATTTCTTAAATTTTTGCAACTCTGCTTTCGACTGCTGTACCAAATCGTTCGAGTCTTTCAATAACTGTTCGGCTTTTTGCTCAAATTGTTTGTCCTGCAAGTCATAAAACTTAAATAATTCATCATGTGCTTCGATTCTTTTTTTAATTCCCTGAAGCAGTGTTTCTTTTGCCTCTTCCATCTCTTTCGGTACAGGGGAGTTGAACAGGTCATCATACATGGATTGAAGTGCCGTCTTCCCCTGATCTACCGCATTCATAATTTTTGTTCGTTTCATGCCTTTGGATGCTTCATTTCTCACTTCAGCAAGCACTTTGCTAGAATTATCGATCGCATCAAAAGCGTCACTCGATTTTTGTGAGAATTCCTTTTGGTAATACTCCAAATCTTCCTGGCTGGCCGAACACCCCCCAAGCAGTAACAATACGGCTACAAATAACAAGACCATGTATATTTTTTTATTTAGCATAACTATATCCCTCCAAAGCTATCATACCCCATAGGAAAAATAAGAAGCAAGAAGAGGAACATAACCATCCTTTTTTAAAATAATGCTCTCTTTTGCTACATACTAAACCTGCTTTTAAAAGACACGGCTACTTGAAGAGGCTTTTCCAAGTGCCTCTTTTTCCCTTTACTGTAAACTTTATAAATATAAAAGTCATATTCTGCAATTAAGTTAAGACAGAAAATAAGTGCGAGGAGTGAAGAGAGTGGAATGTATATTAATCAACCTTGATGTATCGTATTTAAAATACACTTTCAAATTTGCGAAGGAAAAGAGGAATTACGTTGTGTACTAAAGGTAATGTTGCCATTATCGGATTAGGCTATGTGGGTTTACCCTTGGCCAGTCTCCTTGTTGATAAAGGATATGTTGTTCTGGGAATTGATACAGATATAAAAAAAGTAGAGCGTTTGAATGCTAAAAAGAGCTATTTAACTGATGTAAGCGACTTTAAAGTTTCCGAAATGATAGATAACCAAAAATTTATCCCTTCCTCTGATTACTCCTTAATCTCATCGGCACAATCTATTATTATTTGTGTTCCTACGCCTCTTCGTGAAAAAGTTCCTGATTTATCTTATATCATTTCGGCTGTGCAAGGAATTCTGCCCTACTTAAAAAGGGAACAGCTACTTATTTTAGAAAGTTCTACGTACCCTGGAACAACGAATGATTTAATTAAACCCCTTGTAGAAAGTAAAGGTCTGAAAGTAGGAAAAGATATTTTTCTTGCTTACTCACCTGAGAGAATTAATCCCGGAAGTAAAGACGTATCATTGGTCGATATCCCAAAAGTTGTAAGCGGGATATCTACTGAGTGCTTGCAACGTGTGAGCGATTTATATGGAAGCATATTCAAAACAATTGTAAAAGTGTCCTCTCCCCGTGTAGCAGAATTCGTTAAAATGCTTGAAAATAGTCAACGTTTAATTAATATCTCATTTATTAATGAAGTAAATCTACTCGCAAACAAAATGAATATAAGCATATGGGAAGTTATAGAAGCTGCGAAAACAAAACCAATAGGATTTACCCCCTATTACCCTAGTGCAGGGGTTGGTGGGCATTGTATTCCAATTGATCCGTTCTTTCTATCATGGATAGGAATGAAAGAAGGAGTACCTCTTACCATGATTCATCAAGCTGGAATAATTAATGAAAAAATCCCCTATTTCGTTGCAGAAAAGGTGATTCAGCATTTACAAGCAAAAAATATTCCCTTGCATGATGCAAAAATAGGTGCCATTGGCATTACGTATAAAAAAGACATAAATGATATACGTGAATCAGCACCATTAAAAGTAGTTCAACTACTGCAAAAAGAAAAAATCAATGTGTCTGTATATGACCCCATTTATCAGGAAGAGCTTCCTAATGGATTGACACGCTTTTCATTGCAGCCAAACCAGCTACGCGCTTTAGATATTACTTTAATTCTAATCGATCATTCCAACATTGAATGGGGAGATATTATCGCCCACAGTAATTGTGTAATGGATACGCAGAACGTTACACGTGATTATACTGAAGGCCACATTATCCGTATTTAACACATGAATCACATCATAATTACCATTTCTGCGTACTGAATACGTAAAAAAGGGGAGGAAAAAATGGAGTTTATCCCTTTAGTGAATGTAAAACAACAATTTCAGGACACTAAACATTCCATTTTAAGTAGTATAGAAAAGGTTATTGAGAGCGGGCAATACATTTTAGGTCAAAATGTATTGGAATTGGAACGAAAACTTGCGGAAAAATTAGGAGTTTCCGATGTTATAACTGTAGGAAACGGGACAGATGCCCTTGTTCTTACGCTTAAAGCATATGGAATAACATACGGAGATGAGGTAATTACAACACCTTATACCTTTTTTGCAACAGCAGAGGCCATATCAAGGGTAGGAGCGATACCGGTATTTGTAGATATCGATAGTCAAACATACAATATCGATCCAAAAAAAATAGAAGAAAAAATCTCTCCCGCAACGAAAGCGATTATACCGGTTCATCTGTTCGGTCAGGCCGCTGATATGGATGACATTAATACAATCGCTGACAAATATAAATTGATTGTGATTGAGGATGCCTGTCAAGCCTTTGGGGCAACCTATAAAGGGAAATATGCAGGAAACCTGGGAAATGCTGCTTGTTTTTCTTTTTTCCCGACTAAAAATTTAGGCACAATAGGTGACGGTGGAATGATCACCACCTCAGATCAAGAGTTGGCAAAAAAAGTTCGTCTACTACGTCAACATGGAAGTCAGGTGAAATATCATCATCAGATCATCGGATATAATAGTCGTTTAGACGAACTTCATGCATCTATTCTTCTTGAAATGCTAGAAAAAATAGATGTGTGGAACGAAAAAAGGAGAGAAATGGCAAATTATTATAGGGAAAAATTACAGCATGTGCCGTATATCAAAATTTCTCCTGAAGGAAAAGACAGAACCCATGTTTATCATCTGTTTTGTATAGAATCCCCAGAACGTGACGCTCTTATGAAATGGCTAAGTCAATTTCAGATTCAAAGCGCTATTTATTACCCGTGTCCTCTTCACTTACAGGAAGTATACTCCAAGCTTAACTATCGACCAGGAGATTTACCAGTTGCTGAAAAAATGGCATCCAATTTGTTCGCAGTGCCTATTGGCCCCTTTTTAAAGAAGGATGAACAAGAAAGAGTTATCGCTGCTTTGCTGGCTTTTGGGGGTGCAACATAAATTGACCATACGATTCGGACTTATTGGTTGTGGAAGAATTGCCGAACGTCATATTGGAACAATAGCCTTGTGTAAACAAGCCAGTCTATGTGCCTTAAGCGATATTCAGCCTGAGAGAATGAAAACAGCGGAAATGTTATACCACAAACAAACGTATGATAATCAACCTATTGCTAAGCATGAAGACTATTACAAAATACTAAAATCCCCGGATATTGATGCTGTTATCATTACAACGGTGTCCGGTCTTCATGCAGAAATCGCTAAACAGGCTCTTCTTCATCAGAAACACGTAATCCTTGAAAAACCTATGGCACTCTCGATTAAGGACGCAGATGACATCATCGAATTAGCTAACCTTAATAAGCTACGGGTACTCGTTTGTCATCAGTTACGTTATCGCCCCATTATGCAAAAAATCAAGGCACTGATAAGTCAAAATATATTAGGCAACATTTACTTAGGGGTAGCTTCTATACGATTACATCGTTCTCAAGACTACTATTCTGCTGCCCCTTGGAGAGGAAAATGGAAAGAAGATGGCGGCATGCTGATTAATCAAGGAATTCACTTCGTTGATCTGCTGAGCTGGTTTCTTGGTGGTGTGAAGAAAGTGACCGGAGAGATCTCAAAAGGAACAATAGCAAAAGAAACAGAAGACGTTGCTCTCGGTATTCTTACTTTCGAAAACGGGGCTCGAGGACTTATCGAAGCAAACGCTATAACCTATCCAAATAATTTAGGAAGTACCATTTCGATTTTTGGTGAGAAAGGAACGATTTCTATAGGAGGAAATTCATTAAATGAAGTCATTCGTTGGTCAATAAAAGGGAACGACAAGCAAATAGACGAAATCGAGAAGCTCTTACATGATGCAAATGAACATCTTTATATGTATGAAGATTTCATAAGATGCATCTTATTAGAAAATCAAAACATTTTAGTGAATGAAAAAGAAGGAAAGAAAGCGTTAGAAACCATATTCTCGCTATATGAATCCGCTACAACATCTCAACAAATCACCCTTCCACTCTCATCGTTTTCTACATCTAGCATGCTTGAAAAGACCCGGTGGTCACTATGAGATACGGAAACGTATTAGTAACGGGAGGAGCCGGATTCCTGGGCTCGCAGTTAGTAAAAAAATTAAAAGATAGATGTAACCATCTGTATATTATAGATGATCTTTCAACAGGTAACGCAGGTGCCATTCCACGTGCGAAAAACATTACATTTTATAAAGAAAGTATTACGAATAACGAGCTGTTGGAAAGCATCCTCCCTAAAGTTGAAGTCATTTTTCATTTAGCTTGCCGTAATGTTGTTCTTTCTGTAGAAAACATAGATGAAGATTTCAATACTAACTTATATGGTGGATTCTTATTGTTAAAAAAAGCAAAAGAGTGCTGCCCAAACCTGCAAAAGTTTGTCTACACATCAACTTCATCTATATATGGAGACGCTTCTATCCTCCCTACTCCCGAATCCTACCATAATATTACGCTTCCTTATTCTGCAAGTAAGTTCTCTACTGAACATTACTGTCGTATGTATTACCACATGTACAACTTACCAATCACTATTCTTAGACTCTCTAACGTATACGGTCCTGGACAATTAGCCAGTAATCCTTATTGCGGTGTTATAGCAAAATTTTTTGATGCAATAAGGAAGAAAGAGCCTTTAACGATTTATAGTGACGGCACGCAAACAAGGGACTTTACGTATGTGGAGGATACCATTAGAGCGATTCTTATAGCAGGCATAAGCGAACGCTCCATCGGCAAAGTCTATAACATCGGTACAGGAAAAGAAACAAGCATCATACAGCTAGCAAAAACCATACTTGAAATTAAAGGTGATCCGCATCACCCGATTATTTCTAAACCTAAGAGGGCAGTGGATAAAGTGCATAGAAGGGCGCTACATGTAGAAGAAATTGAAAAAGAGTTAGGGTGGAAAGCACTCATTTCTTTACAACAAGGCTTGGTATTAACTTCTAATTGGCTGCAAGCTGAAGGATTAGCTTAAATCCCCTTCCGCTTACTGTTTTGTCCTTTGTTTTATGGTAAGGGGATAGATGAAAAGAAAACAAGAGGGGAAGTCAGACTTTATCTAACACCCAGAAAAAGAAAAGGTTGATTGTCTGCGCTTCCCTTCACTCTCTTCCAACTACACAAGGATATTGATATATCAGGTGTGATTTATATAGGAGGAAAATATATGGGAGATTTATCTATAAAGGTCGGTAAAAATGTCGTCATGGGTGAAAACGTAACAATTGAATCGAACGTTATGATTGGGGACAATGTTGTCATTGGAAACTATGTTGTAATCAAAAAGAATACAATAATCGGAAATAATGTGAAAATCGGTGATCTTGTTGTTTTGGGAAAAGAACCTGCTTCTAATAAAAAAATGGCACGTAAGCCTAATACAAAGCTCCCTCCATTAGAAATTAAAGATGGTGTTACCATTGGCTGCAATACAGTTATTTATTATGGTGTGGTTTTACACGAAGATGTTCTTGTTGGAGATATAAGCAGTATTAGAGAAGATGTAGTCGTAGGTGAATCGAGCATTATCGGACGCAATGTAATGGTCGAGCCAGCTACTACGATTGGCAGAAAGGTAACGATTCAAACAGGCTGCTATATTACAGCAAACATGATCATCGAAGATGAAGTATTCATTGGCCCCTGCTGCTCTTCAGCTAACGATAAATATATGGGGATGGGGAATTTTCAACATAAAGGCCCTATTATCAAGCGTGAAGCAAAAATAGGTAATAACGCTACCCTTTTACCTGGTATTACAATCGGCGAAAAAGCGATTGTGGGGGCAGGTGCCGTTATTACCCGCGATGTAGCCCCAAATAAAATCGTTGTTGGAAATCCGGGCCGACCTCTTGGATAAGAAACTGAACCACCAATATATAAGCCTTTTCTATATAAAAACGATATTCCTCTTATAACCTCCTTTCCTTATTATGTAGCCTTACTGCTTTATAGAAGCAAGAATAGAAAAAGTGGATCTGATGTCATTTGATATTAGTCCCGGTTATCTTTATACTTCTTGATTCTTTTCCTGCCAAGCTTTATTTGGCTAACGTTGGAACGGAAGCCTTCGTCAAATAGATAAGTTACCATCCCGCAAATGGAAAAATATGCTATTGACATAGAACGAATGCCGTTACTGCTTGTCTCAATCATCATAGTATATAGCAGGTTGCATACAAACTCTTGAAAAAAAGTTTGCATGAGGCCAACAAAATAATAGAAAAGGAGGAAATCTAGTTGGCAATTACTAATCTAATAATCAATGGTAGCTTCGAGACTGGAACACTCGTTCCTTTTGTTACAGCCAATGCAGTAATCGACGCCACAAACAGCCATTCCGGTTTATTCTCTGCCCGTTTACTTGGTGAAATCGCGACTGCCTTTGTGGCACAGCAAGTTCCGGCAGCTCCTGGTGACAGCTTTGAATTACTCGTTTCTCTTACCAGAACCCCTGATTCACCAAGCCCGCCTATTGCAATATCAGTGTCCTATCTTAATGCAGCTAATGTACTTGTAGCAACTGCGCTTATGACAAGTATAGCTGCCGGACGTCTTCCAAGCAGTAGTACAAACGACTGGACCGAGATTTATGAAACGACTACACTTGCACCACCCGGAACCACCAGTGCTGTAGTTATCATTTTCAAGCTGCCTTTGGCTGGAAGTTCTGATGTTCTTGTAGATGATATTGCACTGTTACGCTCTAACGGAGTACCTGGACCGACTGGACCAACTGGACCTACGGGTGCTACTGGACCGGCTGGAGTAACTGGAGCTACCGGACCGACTGGACCGACTGGACCAACCGGAGCCACTGGACCGACTGGACCGACTGGACCAACCGGAGCCACTGGACCAACTGGACCTACGGGTGCTACTGGACCAACTGGACCTACGGGTGCTACTGGACCGGCTGGAGTAACTGGTGCTACCGGACCGACCGGACCAACTGGACCTACGGGGGCTACTGGACCTACGGGGGCCACTGGACCAACTGGAGTTACTGGACCAACTGGACCTACGGGTGCTACCGGACCGGCTGGAGTAACTGGAGCCACCGGACCGACTGGACCTACGGGTGCTACTGGACCAACTGGACCGACGGGTGCTACTGGACCGACTGGACCTACAGGCGCTACTGGACCGGCTGGAGTAACTGGAGCCACCGGACCGACTGGACCAACTGGTGCTACTGGACCGGCTGGAGCCACCGGACCGACTGGCGCGACTGGACCAACAGGGGCCACTGGACCTACAGGCGCGACTGGACCGACGGGTGCTACCGGACCGACTGGACCTACAGGTGCTACTGGACCAACCGGAGCCACTGGACCTACGGGTGCTACCGGACCGGCTGGAGCTACTGGACCGGCTGGAGCNGCTACCGGACGGACCTACAGGTGCTACTGGACCAACCGGAGCCACTGGACCTACGGGTGCTACCGGACCGGCTGGAGCTACTGGACCGGCTGGAGCTACTGGACCAACTGGAGCTACTGGACCGACTGGACCGACTGGACCTACGGGTGCTACTGGACCGGCTGGAGCCACCGGACCGACTGGCGCGACTGGACCAACAGGGGCCACTGGACCTACAGGCGCGACTGGACCGACGGGTGCTACCGGACCGACTGGACCTACAGGTGCTACTGGACCAACCGGAGCCACTGGACCTACGGGTGCTACCGGACCGGCTGGAGCTACTGGACCGGCTGGAGCTACTGGACCAACTGGAGCTACTGGACCGACTGGACCGACGGGTGCTACTGGACCTACGGGTGCTACCGGACCAGCTGGAGTAACTGGTGCCACTGGACCTACGGGTGCTACCGGACCGGCTGGAGCTACTGGACCGGCTGGTGCTACTGGACCGGCTGGAGCTACTGGAGCCACTGGACCAACTGGACCTACGGGTGCTACCGGACCAACTGGAGCCACTGGACCTACGGGTGCTACTGGACCGGCTGGAGCCACTGGACCACAAGGTAGTACTGGACCGACTGGACCTACGGGTGCCACTGGACCAGCTGGAGTAACTGGTGCTACCGGACCGACTGGACCTACAGGTGCTACCGGACCGACTGGACCGGCTGGAGTAACTGGTGCTACCGGGCCTACTGGACCTACCGGACCGACTGGACCAGCTGGAGTAACTGGTGCCACTGGAATGATCGGACTGACTGGACCGACTGGAGCTACTGGACCAACTGGAGCTACGGGTGCTACTGGACCGGCTGGANCGGGAGCAACCCACTGGACCGACTGGACCTACAGGCGCTACTGGACCGGCTGGTGCTACTGGAGCCACTGGACCGACTGGACCGACGGGTGCTACTGGACCGGCTGGAGCTACTGGACCGGCTGGAGTAACTGGTGCTACCGGGCCTACTGGGCCTACCGGACCGACTGGACCAGCTGGAGTAACTGGTGCCACTGGAATGATCGGACTGACTGGACCGACTGGAGCTACTGGACCAACTGGAGCTACGGGTGCTACTGGACCGGCTGGAGCCACTGGACCACAAGGTAGTACTGGACCGACTGGACCGACGGGTGCCACTGGACCAGCTGGAGTAACTGGTGCTACCGGGCCTACTGGACCAACTGGACCAACTGGAGCTACCGGACCGACTGGACCGACTGGACCGACTGGACCGACTGGACCGGCTGGTGCTACCGGACCGACGGGTGCTACTGGACCAACTGGAGCCACTGGACCAACTGGAGCTACCGGACCGACTGGACCTTAGGGTGTCACTAGACCGACTGGACTAAGCATAAACAGTATATGTGCTAAAACAAGAAGCCTAAATATTATACGTTTTCTGTAATATAACCCGCGCTGTAAAGCCGGAGAATGCCTTCCTCTATGGAAGGCATTCTCCTATCTATTTTAAAGCTAAAAAATAGGCAAATCATTAATACTTAATAGGAGAGAATCGGATGAATGATTACGAAAACGATACAAATAAATTAAAAAATAATATTCGACACCTCCTTCAATTGAAAGAACTAGACCAGGCGAAAACCCTTTTAGATAAATATGAAAATACAATGCCACAAGAGCCTGAGTTCTATGTGTTACGCGCTCTTCTTTCCATTCAATCTGACCATTACGATGATGCCTGGCTCTGGTTATGGCGTGGCATAGAAAAATACCCCGATCATACAAATTTACATTTCCATATGGGCTTTGTATGTGAATGTTTAAATAAATACCAAGATACCTTGCTACACTATCGATACACAAAAAATCTTACTAACGATAAAAATCTAAAAGACAAAATGGACACCAAAATTAGTGAAGTACATGCAAAATTGAAAGAAAGTTCGGCTGACGAAGCTAAACCCCTTCGTGTGCTGCAGGGAACGATGGAAATTGCTAACCAAATGAATGTATTGTCAAAAGGCCTACAAAGTTTAGGTATTCTATCAAAGACGTTAAGCTATTATGACTTTTATTTAGGCTACAGTTCTGACTACACCTGGAATCTGGCTAAAGAACAAAACGATAAAAATCTCAATGCTAGACTAAAAAAACTAACAAACAAACTAATGTCACAATACAACATCTTTCATTTCCATTTCGGTACAACACTGACGCTTGATGGGGCTGATCTTGAGATGTTAAATCGGGCAAACAAATCCCTTTTTATGCAGCATTGGGGAAGTGAAGTCCGTTTCTATTCCCAGGCTCGTAAGCTAAATCCCTACGCAAAGGCAAAAGTAATGAACGAGGAAAGCATAAAATATAGATTAGAAAGACTGTCTAGACACATACGTCACTGCTTTGTAGCCGATCGGGAGCTACATGAATATGTCAAAAACTTTTATGAGAACGTATATATCATACCTTCCATGATTGATTTATCCATGTATCAGCCAGAAGAAAATACGACATTACATCCAAAACCCCTTATTGTTCATGCCCCAACCTCCCAAGAAATAAAAGGAACAAAATACATCCTTCAAGCAGTGGAACATTTAAAATCCCATTACGAGTTCGATTTTCAATTAGTCCATGGAATGTCACATAAAGAGGCAATGGAAATCTATCGTAAAGCGGATATTATTATCGACCAGCTTCATATCGGAAGTTATGGACTCTTCGCTGTTGAATGCATGGCAATGGGAAAGCCTGTTATTTGCTGGATTAGCGATTACATGCAGGATAATTATCCGGAGGATTTGCCGATTATTTCAGCAAACCCCGACAATGTTGTCAATAAGCTCGAATATGTACTTCAAAATCAAGATATGCTACCGGAAATCGGCCGACAAGGACGTAAATACGTGGAACGTTATCATGACATGCTGACAAACAGCAAAAAAATCCTCCGTATTTATGAAGCAGTAGAATCGCTATCATAAAGGATTTCAGCCTAATTTATGCAATATTCTTCAAATGAAAAATGATTTGAGAGGAATGAAAAAATGATTACGATCAGCCTATGCATGATTGTCAAAAACGAAGAAGAAACGTTAGAGAGATGTTTGAATTCAGTTAAAGATATCGTTGACGAAATTAACATTGTCGATACCGGGTCTACTGACCGCACAGTGGAAATTGCAAAGCGATTTACAGATCGTGTATTCCACTATACATGGACAGGAGATTTCGCAGCTGCAAGAAACCATTCCTTCACCTTTGCCACTATGGATTATATATTATATCTCGACGCAGACGATGTATTATTGGAGGAAGATCGGATAAAACTCATGGAGTTAAAAGAAAACCTCGATCCTTCCGTCGATTCTGTATCCATGTATTACAACGCTGGTATGGATGAATACGGAAATGTGACATTACGATACAGACGAAACCGATTGCTGAAAAGAACGAAGAATTTTCAATGGCGTGGGGACTGTCATAACTATTTAGAAGTTCACGGACATATAATCAATTCGGATATAGCTGTAACCCATAAAAAAATAAAACACTCCGTAAGAAGAAACTTAGGCATCTATGAACAAAAAATCGCCAGAGGAGATACGTTTACGGCAAGAGACTATTTTTATTATGGGAATGAGTTAAGAGAAAACGGACATTATGAAAAGGCAATTGAAAGTTATCAAAACAACCTCTCTTTAAAAGAAGGATGGGTCGAAGACAAAATACATGCTTGTATTTTTATGGGGGATTGTTATCGGAGTCTAGGTGATTATCCAAACGAATTGACCTCATTGTTAAAGAGCTTTCAATATGCAAAACCAAAAGCGGAAGCTGTTTGCCGGATTGGATATCATTTTCTGCGTAAAAAAGACTATAAAACGGCAGCTCCTTGGTTCGAATTTGCAACGCAGTTAACAAACGATTCCGAGCAATGGAGCTTTAGTTATCCTGCCTACCATACCTGGTATCCCCACCTTCAACTATGCATTTGTTATTATTATTTAGGCGATTATCAGAAAGCATATGAGCACAATGAGGAAGCCCGTAAGTATAGACCGGAAGATAACAGCGTACTTCATAATAAACATTTATTGGAATCGAAACATGGAATACTTGCAACAAATAAGTAAAATATATGTATAAAAAAGAGTCCGGATACACGCCGGACTCTTATAAAAACTCAATTCATACGACTAGTTGAATTTCAATACAGCCATTACACTGCGAACGGCATCTGCAGATTTATCCAGCTGTGCTTTTTCTTCACTCGTAAGTTCGAGTTCAAATACTTTCTCGATGCCATCTTTACCAAGCAAAGTCGGCACGCCAAGGTACAAATCGTTATAGCCATATTCACCTTCCAGGTATGCGATAGAAGGAATAATACGCTTCTGGTCTTTCAGGATAGCTTCTGCCATTTCCACCAGAGAAGCGGCCGGTGCATAGTAAGCAGAACCATTACCCAGCAGGTTAACGATTTCTGCACCACCATTGCGTGTGCGATCCACGATTTCATCCAGACGCTCTTTCGGAATAAGCGATTCAAGCGGAATGCCACCTGCATAGGAATAACGAACAAGCGGAACCATCGTATCGCCATGACCGCCAAGCACGAAGCCTGTTACATCTTTTACAGACAGGTTCAATTCCATTGCTACGAATGTACGGAAGCGTGCAGTATCGAGTACACCAGATTGACCGATTACACGGTTTTTCGGGAAGCCTGTTGTTTTGAAGAGCGTATATGTCATTGCATCTACCGGATTAGATAACACAAGAATCGTGCTGTTCGGCGCATATGTTTTGATTTGCTCACCAACAGCTTTCATGATACCTGCATTTGTGTTAACAAGGTCATCACGGCTCATACCAGGTTTACGTGCAATACCAGCTGTTACAATAACGAGGTCTGCGTCTTTGATATCTTCGTAGTTAGATGTACCGATTACACGGGCATCAAACCCTTGTACCGGACCGGCTTCAGCCATATCCAGCGCTTTACCCTTTGTTGGGTTCTCCATTTGCGGGATATCAACGAGTACAACGTCACCCAGCTCTTTTTGTGCAAGCAAAAATGCAGTGGTAGCTCCGGTGAATCCAGAACCGATAACAGCAATTTTTTTACGCTTGAAAGACATAAAGGTTCCCTCCTGGTTAAATGAGTTTTATACATGTAAATTTAACATGCAAAAACATGTTAAACACATAAGGAAGGGGAAACGTACACACAGCTACGTGCTGTGCATGCGTTGCCCCGTAAAAAAACGTACATCCACCTTACATATTCTTAATCAATGCATCGCCGAACTCAGAGCACTTCAGCTCTGTCGCACCTTCCATTAAGCGTGCAAAATCGTACGTTACTTCCTTGGAAGCGATTGTCTTCTCGATAGCGTTCAAGATTAAGTCAGCCGCTTCTGTCCAGCCAAGGTGGCGAAGAAGCATTTCGCCCGACAGGATAACGGAAGAAGGATTTACTTTGTCCAGCCCTGCATACTTCGGAGCTGTTCCGTGCGTTGCTTCGAAAATAGCGCGACCTGTTACATAGTTAATGTTTGCGCCTGGCGCAATACCGATGCCACCAACCTGTGCAGCAAGCGCATCGGAAACGTAGTCACCGTTCAGGTTCAATGTAGCTACGACATCATACTCAGCAGGACGGGTCAGGATTTGTTGCAGGAATGCGTCAGCAATGGAATCTTTTACAATAAGCTTGCCCGCTTCTTCTGCTTCTGCCTGTGCTTTATTAGCAGCGTCCTTGCCTTGCTCTTCAACGATGCGATCATATTGTGCCCATGTGAATACTTTATCGCCGAATTCTTTTTCTGCTACTTCGTAACCCCAGTTTTTGAAAGCACCTTCTGTAAATTTCATGATGTTTCCTTTGTGCACAAGCGTTACGCTCTTACGGTTGTTATCAAGCGCATATTGAATGGCAGCACGAACAAGACGGCTTGTCCCTTCTTTGGAAACTGGTTTAATACCGATACCTGATGTTTCCGGGAAACGGATTTTATGCACACCCATCTCGTTTTGCAGGAAGGAGATAACTTTTTTCACTTCATCGCTGCCTTCTTGCCACTCGATACCAGCATAAATATCTTCCGTGTTCTCACGGAAAATAACCATATTTGTCAGTTCAGGATGCTTTACAGGAGAAGGTACACCTTGGAAATATTGTACCGGTCTTACGCATGCATATAGATCAAGCTCCTGGCGCAGCGCTACATTGATGGAGCGGATACCGCCGCCAACAGGCGTAGTCAGAGGGCCTTTGATTGCTACCAGGTATTCATTGATTGCTGTTAGTGTGTCTTTCGGAAGCCATTCGCCATACTTATTGAAAGATTTCTCGCCGGCATACACTTCATACCATGCGATTTTCTTCTCGCCATTGTATGCTTTCTCTACAGCTGCATCCAGAACGCGAACAGATGCATTCCAGATATCCGGACCAGTGCCGTCCCCTTCAATGTAAGGAACGATGGGATTGTTTGGAACATTGAGTGTTCCCGTGCTGTCAACCGTGATTTTCTCTCCGTGTGTAGGCATTTCATACTTTTCGAAAATAGACACGTCATAACCCTCCCAAGATATGTATTACAGCTTACCGGAGGTTGTCCCCCGATTACGCAATATGAATAAAATATAGGAAAGGGGTACTTGCGTAACCCCCTGCCTAAAATTTGCTTATGTTTTAGCGTTCGTCAAGCGGAACGTAGTGAGCGTTCACTGGACCGACGTATTCGGCACGCGGACGAATAAGGCGGTTATTTTCGTACTGTTCCAGAATATGCGCTGTCCACCCAGACATACGGCTAATGGCAAAAATCGGTGTGAACAAATCGCGTGGAATACCCAGGCTATGATATACGGAAGCAGAGTAGAAGTCTACATTTGGCTTCAAACCTTTTTCCGAAGTTACCAGTTCATCGATTTTTACGGACATTTCATACCATTGTGACTGTCCTGTAATTTCTGTTAGCTTCTCGGACATCTTACGCAGATGTTTCGCACGCGGGTCACCATCTTTGTATACACGGTGGCCAAAGCCCATGATTTTCACTTTTTGTGCCAGCTTCTCACGAATATAGCTTTCCGCTTGAGCCGGATCCTTAATATCTTCAAGCATCGCCATTACAGCTTCATTCGCTCCCCCATGTAACGGTCCTTTCAGAGCACCAATGGCGGAAGTAATACCAGAATAAATGTCGGACAGGGTAGCTACTGTAACACGTGCTGCGAACGTAGAGGCGTTCAGTTCGTGGTCAGCATGCAGAACAAGTGCAGTATCGAGCGCGTCAATAGCGATTTGATCTGGCTCTTCTCCGTTTAACATGTATAGGAAGTTTTGCGCCAAACAGAAATCCGGGCGTGGAGCCACAATTTCTTTGCCTTGGCGAAGACGATGGTAAGCGGCAATAACTGTCGCTACTTTTGATTGCAGGCGCGTTGCTTTACGTAGATTTGCTTCTCTGGTCATATCTTGTGCTTCAGGATCATACAGGGCCAGAGCGGAGATTGCTGTGCGTAGAACGGACATCGGATGGTTGCCTTCTGGACTCGCTTTCAGAAGCGCGATTACGTCTTCCGGAATTGCAGCGTTTTCAGCCAGATCTTTCTTTAACTGAGCTAGCTCATCAGCTTTTGGCAGGCGTCCATGCCATAGCAAGTATATTACTTCTTCGAATGAAGCGTTTTCCGCAAGCTCATCGATATTAATACCAGCATATGTAAGTACTCCGTCGATAATGGAACTAATGGAAGACTGAGTAGCTACAATACCTTCTAAACCTTTTGCTGACATAGTACTATCTCTCCTTTATCCCTAAAATTTATCTGTCGGACGTTCTTTCGAAGATGTCCTCATTCTTTTCAGGGAAGCCTATGAAGGCATAAAAAAAGAGAGAGGACACTTCTTTTGTTTAAAATAATTATAGAATATTTCATCTGGTTTGTGAATGTTTCTTAAAAAAAATGTGAAATATCCCACAACGTACACAAAATCTTGCTTTTTTGTCCACAATTATCATAACCTAAAAATGAGAATTAAGAAAGTGTCAATCCAGACCCATCATTTTAAAGGAGGTCGAAATGAATACCACTTTATTTTACCATCGATTGTTCCAGGCGTTGCGCTTTCTGCTTGTTATCGGGGTCATATACGTCGTATATAAACTTGCTTTTTTCCTTACCCCTTTACTGTACCCGTTTATCATCGGTTTCATTATCGCATATCTGATTAAACGTCCAGTGGATTTGCTCGAACGCCGAGGTCGCTGGCCCCGCTGGCTTGCGGTAACGAGCGTGCTGACCGTTGTTATCCTGGTACTGCTCGGAATTACGACTGTACTTGTGGCGCAGGTGATCATCGAAATCGGCAAACTTCTGGAAATGCTGCCCATCTATATTGATCAGCTTTCCAATTATGCCAGAAATTTTGTATCACATAGCCTTCAGTCCAGCTTATACGATCGCTTTATGAACCTGTACAGTAATCTTGATGCCAGCTATAAGGAAAAAATACAGCAAAATGTCGGACAAGCAATGACCAGAATTGCGCAAGCCGGAACGAATATCACCAAAACTTTCCTGGGTGGGATCAGCAATCTGCTAAGCTCCATTCCGAATACTGCGACAGTTCTGGTGATATCTATATTGTCAGCCTTTTTCATCAGTAAGGATTACCATAAAATCGCAAATAAAACAAAGAGCGCCATCCCAGCAGATTTAATAACACGAAGTACGCGCGTAACGGGGGATTTACGTAAAGCGCTTGTTGGCTTCGTTAAGGCACAATTTACGTTAATCTCTATTACCGCAGTCATCGTTATTATCGGTCTGCTCATTATCGGTGTACCGTATGCGGTTTCCATTGGCCTTCTGACCGGACTTGTCGATTTACTTCCTTACCTTGGAACTGGCACTGTATTCGTTCCCTGGATCGCATATGCATTTTTCGATGGGGATATCCGCCTGGCCATCGGACTGGGAATTCTCTATGCGATTGTTATCGTACAACGGCAAGTAATGGAACCAAAAATTGTGGCCGACAATGTAGGTCTCGATCCACTGCTCACATTAATTGCCCTATTCGTAGGTCTTAAGCTGTTCGGCTTTCTCGGCTTGATTCTGGGACCCGTGCTACTGGTTGTCATTAATGCGCTGCAAGGCGCCGGCGTCTTCCGCGACGTATGGCTATTTATTAAAGGAACACCACCTGCATAACATGAAAACGGAGCCCGACAATATCAGGCTCCGTTTTCGCATTATTTCTCGATTGTCGTATTTTTTGATGGAAGAGACGACTCTATCTCTCCCTTTTCTCTCTCCTCTTTTATCCGGCTGAAAATCGTAGCTGCAATCGGTCCAGAGATGTTATGCCACACGCTAAAGATGGCGCTCGGCACAGCAGATAACGGGGAGAAATGCGCAGTAGCAATCGCTACTCCAAGCCCTGAATTCTGCATTCCCACTTCAATGGAGACCGCTTTGCGTTTAGCCATGTCCATTCCAAGCATCTTGCCAAATAAAAATCCGAGCATAAGACCCAATACATTGTGTATGATAACTACACCAAAAATCTGAAGCCCCGATGTTGCTATTTTTTCCTGACTGCTCGCCACAACTCCACATACGATAGCAATAATAGCGATAACGGAAATCAGCGGTAGCGCCTTCGCTCCCACTTCTGCTGGCTTTCGGAACAAGGTTTTAGCAAGGAAACCAAGTATGATAGGTATAATAACGATTTGTACAATAGACCAGAATAGCGAACCAGCATTTACTGGAATCCATTCACTAGCAAACAGTAGAATTAAAAAAGGAGTAACTATCGGTGCAAGCACTGTGGTAACCGAAGTAATCGCCACAGATAGCGCTACATCACCTTTAGCCAAATACGTCATTACGTTTGAAGCGGTACCTCCCGGACAACAACCGACCAAGATAACTCCGACGGCTATTTCAGGCGGAAGACCCAGTCCTTTGGCTAATCCAAACGCGAGTAGAGGCATAATTAAAAATTGACCGATAACACCGATCAGAACATCTTTCGGGCGTCGGAACACTTCCTTAAAATCATTAGCTGATAAAGTCAGACCCATACCGAACATAATAATTCCCAACAGCGGAACAGTATATTTCGCCAACCAGGCGAAGGAATCAGGCATGCTGAACGCCAGGACGGCAAACAGCAACACCCAGATGGCGAATGTATCGCCCACAAACTTACTTATTCTCTCTAAAGCTCCCATTTATACCCCTCAACTTTCTCTTTCTATATTTATGTTATTCTATTCCTATTTTTTGTATTATTCAACATTTTCATAGTAGAAAACAAAAAAAGAGCGTATAGTAGCCGTAAATACCCTTACGGCAATCATACGCTCTTCCCTTTAAAAACGATTAAATTTGTTAAATGTCAATATATTAAGCTGGCCGTTACGTATTCGCTTATATAGCCAGCGTTTGATAAACAGTTTGGCAATTCCTCTAGTGTACGGAATTAACAGCAAAAAACCGAAAATATCTGTAAGGAATCCGGGTACAAGGAGAAGAAGACCTCCCATGAAAACGCAAATTCCGTCCAAAATCGCTTCTCCAGGCAATTCGCCGCGGCTTAACTGTACTTGCGCCAGCCGAAAAATTTGCAATCCTTCCCGCTTGGCAAGCCAGGCCCCGATTACTCCGGTCAAAACACATAGCAACAATGCCGGAACCCATCCGATCCCTCTGCCCGCCGCCACTAGAAACCAGATTTCTAATATGGGTACAAGCAAAAAAAGCATAATAAGCACACGCATCGTGTCTTCTCCTCCCTTCTCCTACCATTCGTACTGTTTCATCAAAGCATATAGTTCAGGAGCCCGTCTTTCTAAACGTACCGGCTTCAAATCAAGCGATGTCCATACATGGTGTGTTTCTCCTGAAGCCAACAACTCACGATCGGGCAAAAGCAGCGCTTCATAGCCAAGCACCAGACGAACCCCTTCGCAATGATTAACCCTTGTGCGAATTAGCACTTCGTCATCATAGCGGGCGGAACGCTTATATTTTACATTCGCTTCTGTTACGGGAAGCATGAATCCTAAGTCTTCAAACCGGCGATAGGAAAATCCCATCTGCCGAATCATCTCCGTTCTCCCTACTTCGAACCAAACCAGATAATTGGCATGATAGGCAACCTGCATCTGATCCGTCTCCTGATAGCGGACCCGTACAGTTGTCTCAAACCACTTCTCTTTTTCTTCCATGTTTGTCCACCTTTATAAAATTCGGGCAAAACCGGCATAAATGCATCCGCTAGACGAGTCAACCGTTACTTCATCACCGTTTGCAAACAGTTGAACTGCATTCGCCACACCAACGATAACCGGAATGCCAAGATTCAAACCAACAACTGCAGCATGGGATGTCAATCCGCCTTCTTCAATCACGAGTGCACTCGCTTTTTGGATTAATGGCATCATTTCACGATCCGTGGCTTTGGCAACCACAATAAAGTTCGTTCCCTCCACAGGTGGAGTCTCGGTGCCATCTTTAGCTATAAGCACTTTACCTGTAGCAGTGCTATGTCCGATCCCCTGTCCGCGTGCAACCACATCGCCTACAATATGGACTTTCAGCAAGTTAGTCGTTCCCGGTTCACGTACTGGGACACCTGCCGTAATAACCACCAGGTCACCGCGTTTTACGATACCAGAGCGAACCGCTGTACGCACAGAGCTATCAAGCATCTCATCCGTGCTTTCCGTTGGTTCACTATGAAGCGGAATTACACCCCAGACAAGCGCCAGCTTACGGCAGACGTGCAGGTTCGGTGTCACAGCAATAATTGGCGCTTTCGGGCGGAATTTGGATACGATGCGTGCCGTATGGCCACTCTCCGTCGCAGTAATAATAGCTTGCGCATCCAAGTCAAAAGCTACATTCGCTACCGCCTGGCTAAGTGCGTCCGGAATGACGGTTTGCTTGGCAACGGAATTCGTATGCAGAATTTCACGGTATGCAAGCGCCGTTTCTGTTCGCTCGGCAATCCGTTTCATTGTTTCTACAGCTTCTACCGGATATTTACCCGCAGCGGTCTCCCCTGACAGCATAATGGCATCCGTTCCGTCAAAAATCGCGTTCGCGACATCGCTCGCTTCTGCGCGGGTAGGACGAGGATTGCGCTGCATAGAATCCAACATTTGCGTTGCAGTAATAACCGGCTTTCCGACTTCATTGCAGCGACGAATCAATTCTTTTTGTACAAGAGGTACTTCTTCAGCCGGAATTTCCACACCAAGATCTCCACGCGCCACCATCAATCCGTCAGAGACAGCCAGAATATCCGCTGCATTATTCACTCCTTCATGGTTTTCAATTTTGGAGATAATGTGAATATCTGCATTATGACGTTCAAGGATTTCGCGGATTTCCAACACATCCTCTGCTTTGCGAACGAAGGAGGCTGCGATGATATCGATCCCCTGCTCAATGCCAAATTCGATGTCTTTTGCATCTTTTTCCGTAATACCTGGAAGTCCAATCTGTACTCCTGGTACGTTAACCCCTTTTCTATCTTTCAGCGTTCCGCCATTGCGAATATGGCAATGAATATCCTTACCTTCGATCTTTTCGACCGTTAACCCGATTAATCCGTCATCGATAAGAATTGTACACCCTGGATGGACATCTTGTGGAAGTCCTTCATATGTCACCGACACGCGCTTCTCATTGCCTTTGATTTCTTCTGTGGTCAATACAATTGTCTGGCCTTCTACAAGCTCCACAGATGGCTTTTCCAATACACCTGTACGAATTTCAGGTCCTTTCGTATCCAGCAGAATCGCCACGTTCCTTCCGAGCTCTGAAGCCGCCTGGCGAATCGTAGCAATCCGCTCGCCGTGTTCCTCATGGGAGCCATGGGAAAAGTTTAGGCGGGCTACATTCATTCCCGCTTCCATTAACGCTTTCAGCGTTTCAATCGATTCACTTGCAGGACCAATAGTACATACAATCTTTGTTTTTCGCATCGTTTGCGGACCTCCTAGATAGATTCTGTGAGAGCTGCATACTGTCCTATCGACTTGTACTTCTCATAGCGATCGTCGATTAGTTCCTTCCGGCTCATGTCTTTCAATTCAGCCAAATGCCGGGTCAGCACTGCATGAAGTGAAGCTGCCGTTTCCTTGAGATGGCGATGCGCGCCACCAATCGGCTCAGGTACGATCTCATCCACTACGCCTAATTCATGCAAATCGTTTGCTGTGATTTTCATCGACTCGGCAGCACGTTGTGCCTGGGACGAATCCTTCCACAGGATCGATGCCGCCCCTTCCGGTGAAATAACAGAGTAAAAAGCATTTTCCATCATCAACAGACGATTGCCCACACCGAGCGCTAGCGCGCCGCCGCTGCCACCTTCTCCGGTTACGACACATAGTATCGGTACCCCGAATGAGGCCATCTCACGCAGATTGCGGGCAATTGCTTCGCTTTGCCCACGCTCTTCCGCTGCCTTTCCAGGATATGCCCCCTGCGTATTGATGAAACAAATTATCGGACGGTTAAACTTGTCCGCTTGCTGCATCAAACGCAACGCCTTTCGAAAACCTTCCGGATGAGGGCTGCCAAAGTTACGCGCGATGTTCTCTTTTGTGTCCCGGCCCTTCTGGTGTCCTACTACCGTAACCGGCTGTCCGTTAAATTTAGCAATCCCACCGACAATTGCAGCATCTTCACCATAAAAACGGTCCCCATGCAGCTCGATGAAATCGGTAAATAGCTCGCCGATTAAATCAAGCGTAGTAGGACGTTCCGGGTGCCGAGCCAGCATTACTCGCTGCCATGGAGTCAGGTTTCCATATATCTCCTGAGCCAGCGACTTAGCTCTTGCCTCTAATTTTATAATCTCATCCGTGAAATCGATATGCTTCTCTTGAGTAAACTTGCGCAGCTCTTCAATTTTCGCGTCCAATTCCAGAAGCGGCTTCTCAAATGGTAATTCTGCGGCCATTAGTTTGCCCTCCTTTCCGTATGCATATCAAGAATCGTCACCAGAGTATCACGTAATTCTTTACGGGGAATGACTTTGTCAAGTTGCCCTTTCTTCAGAAGAAATTCCGCTGTCTGGAAATCTTCCGGCAGCTCCTGACGAATGGTCTGCATAATAATACGTCGTCCCGCAAAGCCGATTAATGCACCAGGCTCAGCAAAATTATAATCGCCAAGCGAAGCAAAGCTTGCAGATACGCCCCCGGTCGTAGGGTTGGTCATGACGGAGATGTATAATCCTTTTGCCGCATCCAGCTTGGCAAGTGCGGCGCTCGTTTTTGCCATCTGCATCAGGCTCAATACGCCTTCCTGCATACGCGCGCCACCAGAAGCGGAGAACAGAATGAATGGGTAGCGCTTTTCAATCGCTTGTTCAATAGCACGGGCAATTTTCTCCCCGACAACGGAGCCCATACTTCCCATCCGGAAACGAGAGTCCATTACAGCAATAACGGCTGGATACCCCTTGATGGTTCCTTCTCCTGTAACGACCGCTTCGGATAACCCCGACTTCTCCATGTCTTTTTCTAGCTTTGCCGTATAGTCTGGAAAATTCAGCGGATCTGTAGACAGAAGTTCACTGTCATACTCAAAGAAGTGTCCTTCATCCACCAGCATGGCAATACGTTCAAATGCCGTCATCGGAAAATGATAGCCGCATCCCTGACATACTTTCAAGTTTTTTTCAAGTTCTTTAGCGTATGCAATCGTGCCGCATTCCGGACACTTTGTCATTAGCCCTTCCGGCACTTCTTTTACCGTTGGTTTCTCCGCCTGGGCTTGTCCTTGCTCCGTTTGTACAGTTGCATAACGTCGTTTTTTATAGAAAATGTCTTTTAACAACACAATACACCTCTCTCAAAACTAGCGCATCAATGTAGAATTGTGCTTAATACTTCCTGGACTTCATTCACTTCTCCCGCCGGAACAAGAATTTCATACTGCTTGGATATACCGGACTGGCGAAGCTTCACAAGAAACCCTTCGGCTGTCAGCTTATCTTGAATTCTTTCTGCGATTTTTGCGCTCGGGGCGATATAGATGACCGTCCACATTCCGGCTCATCCTCCTTACCAAATATATGTTGCTCATCACCATTCTACCCCTTTTTTATAGAATTTGCCTTATCGATATAACATATTAGAATGGATATAAAATACTGTTCTCTAAATGATGAGCCATGCGGCGTACAGCTTCTTCTTCATCTCCCGCTCGAATCGCTTCAAGGATTGCCCGATGCTCCTTAAATCCTTCCTCTGCCCTTCCCTCACGTGCAAGCGATCCCTCCCGAATCGACTTGCTGTATTCAACAAGCGGAACCCACATCCGATGCAACACTGAATTGCGGCTGGAACGACAAATCGCCCGGTGGAACAAATAATCTTCCTCTGTAGGTACCTGCCCCTCGCGGATACGCTCTTCTCCCTGAAGAATGATGCGTTCCATCTCGGCGAAGTGCTTATCACGCGCGCGTTTGCATGCGAGGCGCACTGCATCGATTTCTAATATTTTCCTCATCTCCACCAGATCATTTCGTGTCTTGTAATCCTTTAGAATGTACGCTCCGATGAGATTAATGAGCTGATTATGACGGTAATGCTGGATAAAGGTTCCTTCTCCGCGGCGCGTCGTGATTAGTCCGAGAAGTTCCAGCGCCCGCAGCGCCTCCCGTACAGAAGAGCGTCCGACCTGCAAACGTTCGGATAACTCCCGTTCTGAAGGTAATTTATCCCCCGGCTTTAACCCGTCTTCCTTAATGATTCGATTAATTTCCAGCAGAATCTCTTGATAGACCTTGCGCTGCTCAGGCAAAATTGACACATTTCTCACCTTGTTTGCTCTTTTTATTTTTCCTCGCCAAAAAAAGGAGGATGAACTCCTCCTTTTTTTGCACATAGGAAAACAAATCTTGCTCCGTATAATACTCCTGCAAAAATTATATTTTTACAGCAGCCAGCATAGACGCTTTGATTTGCTCTGGATTGATTTCCTTACGCGCTATACCTGTATCCATGGCCGCCTTGGCGACTGAAGCAGCAACATTCGGAGCTACCCGCGGATCGAATGGCGAAGGAATAATATAATCTGGTTTCAATTCGTCCTCTCCGATGAGTTCTGCAATAGCCTTTACAGCCGCAAGCTTCATCTCTTCGTTAATGTCAGTAGCCATCACTTCAAGTGCCCCACGGAAAATTCCCGGAAACGCCAGCACATTGTTGACCTGATTCGGGAAGTCGGAACGACCCGTACCGATAACTGCTGCACCTGCTTCTTTCGCAACTTCCGGCATGATTTCTGGAATTGGATTAGCCATAGCGAAAATAATTGGTGACTCATTCATGGATTGTACCATATTCGGCGTTAGAGAACCGGCAACCGATACACCGATAAAAACATCAGCGCCGACAAGTACATCCGCCAGTGTACCTTCTGCTTTACGCTGGTTAGTAATGCGCGCAATTTCTTCTTTAATGGGGTTCATTCCGTATGGGCGCCCTTCGTAGATAGCACCTTTGGAATCGCACATAATCACTTCTTTGACCCCCATAAGAAGCAGCAGTTTAATTATCGCAATTCCCGCCGCTCCTGCTCCATTCGCCACTACAGAGATATCCTCCATTTTCTTACCGACGATTTTCAGGGCATTCAAAAGACCTGCTGCGGTTACAATAGCAGTACCATGCTGATCATCATGGAATACCGGAATTGACAGTTCTTTCTTAAGTTGCTCTTCAATTTTAAAGCAATTCGGAGCTGCAATATCCTCTAAGTTGATGCCGCCAAACGTAGGTTCCAGATATTTTACCGCTTTGATAATTTCTTCTGGATCTTGCGTATTAAGGCAAATCGGGAATGCATCAACACCGGCGAACGATTTGAATAGAACCGCTTTGCCTTCCATAACAGGAAGCGCACCTTCAGGGCCAATGTTTCCCAATCCCAATACGGCTGAGCCATCGGAGACGACCGCCACCATGTTACCTTTAGCCGTATAATCGTATACTTTCTGCCGATCGTCAAAAATATCTTTGCAAGGCTCAGCTACCCCGGGCGAATAGGCAAGGCTCAAATCGTTTGCGTCGTTTAACGCAACCTTTGATTCTACCCTGATTTTTCCCCGGCTTTCTTTGTGCAACTTCAACGCTTGTTCACGCATGTTTGGCACCTGTCTCACAACTCCTTATCTCTTCTACTCCGAATTTTAGGTGGTCTGACCACTTCATTTATTATTATCCCATTATATCAAAAGCGGCCAATCTGTAAACAAGAAGATGGCCGCTTTTGGACGTTTTTTTCATATAAAATTACCGATTTTTGATAATAACAAACCCTTTCCCAACAATTTTCTCAATTTTTCTAATTATTTCGCTTGTAGCACTTACGTTATACTCCTGTGCCAACTGAACGGACTGCCTTTTGGCTGCATAATACAGGATAACCGGGCTTTCTCCGGTTCCCTCCCGCAGAATTTGCTGTAACTGCTGCATTTTGGCCAGATCGGACTCTATCTCAGCTTCAATTTTGACAAATATAACAGGTGATGGCTTCGTTTGTACCTCCGTTTGGTCCAGCTCTGTGATGTCTTTGATTCGGTCAGCAATACATTTAACTTCTTCCCCCTGATGATTCGCTTTTCCATCTACGACAAGCAAACGTCCCTTCTCCAGTAATTGAGATACATGATGATAAACGCCAGGAAACACTACAACCTCGATGCGGGAAGTCTGATCTTCAAGCTGAACGAATGCCATCGGCTGTCCGTGGCGGGTCGTAATGCTGCGAACACCAACCACCATACCTGCAAGGCGAATCGGCTGCTTGTCTCGCATTTCACGCAATTGACCTAATGGTAAGAAGGAAAATCGCTCGCATATGCTGCGATAGTCGTCCAACGGATGGCCTGACAGGTAGAGACCAAGCAATTCTTTCTCCTGAAGGAGTTTTTCCTTCTGTCCGAAGTCCGGAATATCATCCGGTATTTTCGGGGCTTCCTCGGCGGTAGAACTTTCCTCATTAAAAAAGTCGATTTGATTTCCTTCATCGAGCTTGCGTATGCGCTGCGCCCATTCCATTGCTTCATCAAGCATAGTCAAAAGCGCAGCCCGGTTAGAAGAGAAGCTGTCCATGGCACCGCTTTTAATGAGTGCTTCGAGTACACGGCGATTGCATACTCGTTGGTCGATACGCAGACAAAAGTCTGCAAGACCTGTAAACGGCTTCTGCTCTCGCTCCTCAAGAATCCGGCGAATCGCTTGAACACCGACATTTTTAATAGCGGCCAATCCAAAGCGAATGCTTCCATTCTCTACCGTAAAGTCAACTTCACTGCAATTAACGTCGGGCCCGAGTACAGGGATGGAACGACGCTTACACTCCTCTATATATTCCGCAATTTTTTCTGTGCTTCCTTGCGCCATGGTCAGAAGGGAGGCGAGAAATGCAACTGGATGATTAGCCTTTAAATAGGCCATGTGGTACGCAATCATAGCATATGCCGCACTATGACTCCGGTTAAAACCGTAATCAGCAAACCTAACAATCATGTCATACAATTGATTGGCTAGCGTAGCGTCATACCCCTGTTTAAGAGCACCGGCAACAAACTTCTCCCGCTGTTCCTGCAGAAGCTCTCGTTTTTTCTTGGATACAGCTCGACGCAGAATATCTGCTTCCCCTAGCGTGAATCCCGCCACCGTAGAAGCAATTTGCATAATCTGCTCTTGGTATAGGATGAAACCATACGTATCCTTAAGAATCGGTTCCAATACCGGGTGCATATATTCGACTTTCTTTTTGCCATGCTTGGCCGCCGCAAAGTCGGGAATAAACTCCATTGGACCCGGTCTGAATAATGCCAGCACCGCGACAATATCTTCAAATACGGACGGCTTGACTTCTCTAAGTACATGGCGCATGCCGGAGGATTCCAGTTGGAATACGCCAGCCGTATCCGCTTCAGACAACATACGATACGTACGGGTATCATCAAGCGGTAGGGTTGCCAAATCGATTTCCTGCGTCTCCTCCTCCCTTATGATCCTGATGGCTCTCTCAAGCAAGGTTAAGTTTTTCAAGCCGAGAAAATCCATTTTAAGCAGCCCAACCTCTTCAAGCGCCTCCATCGCATACTGCGTAAGCCCATGGCCGTCATGCCCTTGTTGAATCGGCACATATTCAGTCAGCGGATCACGCGAAATGACCACACCGGCTGCATGGGTAGAGGCATGGCGTGGCAGACCTTCTACAGCACGTGCTACTTTCAAAAGCTTCTCGACCTGAGGATTTTCTTCTGTCGCCTGACGCAAACTTTTGCTTTTCGCGAGCGCCCTATCAAGGGTGATACCAAGTTCAGACGGAATCATTTTTGCGATTCGATCTACGACCGGGAGCGGCGTATCGAGTGCACGCCCTACATCCCGTACCGCCGCTCGCGCTGCCATCGTTCCGAACGTAATAATCTGCGCCACTCGTTCCCTGCCATACTTACGCACCACATAATCAATAACCTCGTCGCGCCGTTCATAACTAAAATCAATATCAATATCAGGCATGCTGACCCGCTCAGGATTCAAGAAACGCTCGAACAGCAACTTGTATTGCACCGGGTCGATATTAGTAATCTGCAACACATACGCTACCAGACTTCCAGCAGCCGAACCGCGGCCCGGTCCGACCGCGATACCCTGCTCCCGCGCATAACGGATAAAGTCCCACACAATTAAGAAATAATCAGAAAAGCCCATGCGTGCGATGACGTCAAGTTCATAATCAAGCCGCTCGCGCACTTCGTTGTCCGCTTCCTTGCCATATCGCATTACAAGGCCTTCTTCACATACGTGACGCAGATAATCGGCAGCGGCTTGACCGTCCGGCACCGAAAAACGCGGTAGAATCGAATCACCAAGCGGCAGTTCCACATTGCAGCGCTCGGCGATTCGCACCGTATTCTCAAGCGCTTCAGGCAGAAAAATAAACAACTCTCTCATTTCTTCCACGCTTTTCAGGTAATATTCATGTGTAGGATACTTTGTCCGATCTATATCCTCTACCGTCTTGCCTTCCCCAATGCAGAGAAGCACATCAAATACGGAAGCATCTTCCTCCTTAAGATAACGAACATTATTCGTCGCCACCAACGAAAGACCCGTCATACGGCCTACGTCAGTTGTCCGTTGGTTCACAACCTTCTGCTCTTCTAGCAAATGATCCTGGATTTCCAGAAAAAAGTTATCTTTGCCGAATAGCAAAGCATACGCTTCCGCTGTCTCGACCGCTTTCTCTATTTGCCCCGCGCGAAGCAGCATGCCAATCTCCCCATCCTGTGCTCCGCTTAAAGCAATAATACCTTCCGTGTATCCACGCAATCTATCTTTCGCCAGAAGTGGATGGTGGCGTCCTTCCATATGAGCCTGTGATAATAAACGCATAATATTACGGTAGCCTGTCATATTTTCAGCCAGCAGGACGAGCGCATGTCCCTTCTCCTCCCGGCTCCATTCTCTATCTGCAAGCCTATCTGCTACTCGTATTTGCACGCCGAGAATCGGTTTAATACCTTCTTCCAGACATGTCTTATAAAAAGGAATAATTCCGTACATCGCCTGCGAATCAGTAATCGCCAGCGCATGCATACCAAGTTCTTTGGCACGGCGCACGAGCGGACGGATGCGCGCTGCGCTCTCAAGCAGGCTATATTCACTATGTACATGCAGATGCACAAAAGATGCCCTGTCCATTGTCTTCCCCCTGTTCGCTTGTCGGATGCTTTTTCATTTCGTACTCTTCCTCTATTATACCGTGCGATGCAATATAGAAACATGCCACACCCATTGATTATCCATAGATTGGAAGGAAGAGATACGGCCGCTTTGTGGCACGGTGTGGTGGCGATCCACTCTGGAGCGTACTGGATAATCAACACCCTTGGCAACATACGTTCTTTATACATATTTATTGCCTGGCAATCATATGGATGTGTATAAGTTGGAAATCATCAAGTTCGGTGTATATGAATAAAGGAAGGTGCGAAGATGAGCAAAATGCTGCTCGGGCATTTGGTAAAAGACATGTCAACCTATTTCTTTGTTGCGTTCGGCATCGTGCTGGGCGGTTCTATTCTGGGCGGCATAGCGGCGCTTCTCACTCGACAACCGCCGTTTCATACAATGTATGAACTTGCATTCAAATTGAAAATCTGGGGGATGGTCGGCGCGCTCGGCGGTACATTCGATTCGTTTATGCAGATTGAACGAATCTTTCAGGAAGGCGATATGTCGCCTGTTATCAAGCAGATTATTTTCATCGTCAGCGCATTTATCGGAGCGGATACCGGGACCCGACTCATCCATTGGTTGGTTCACGGTGATCCGATATGAGAGTGCCATCCGGCGTGTATTGGCGGCGTTCCATCCGTTTCATTCTTTTATATATACTTGGTATACTTACAGGCATGGGCGTATTTCTATTGATTGTAGGGGATGAGGTGGACAGGCTTCATCTGAAGATCCGCAAGCTGGAACAAGAAAATATCGAATACGTTCAGGAAAATATTGAATATAAAAAAATCGAAAACAGTTTGATTCAAAAAGAAAAGAATGTGGTAAAGGAAATAGAACTCCATCTTCAAACAAAGGATGGATTTGTAGAAGCAGAACTTAGGAAAAAGCTAATTAAAGATTTATTTTTTCTAAAAGGAAAACCTTTAGAATATGTAGCCGGTTTTCACGAAGGCATTATGATGATGGTCGCAGAGCGTACCTACACCATCGATAATCGGATATACTCTCTTCATCTGTCTACGCTTGTTATCTCTCCCTCTTTGCACATGTACATTCGTGTTGAAGAAACACGATAATTTTCTTTTTCTCGCAAATAATCGTGGAATTTAGTAAAATATAAGAAAAAGGAGGAATTCGCATGGTTATTAGTCGTAGAGAAATGGCACGTGCCAAAGTCGAAAAATTAAAAAACGGTTTCTCCGCATTTTCAGAAACACAGGAAGTTACAGAGTTAATGGAACGCTATATCAAAGAAGAGAATATGGATGTACATGTAGACAAAACATCTCTGGGCTGCTGGTTCATCCCTGCGGATAAACATGAAGTTCACTAACATACATGTACAATTATAAAGCGGCTGCCTCGATAGGGTAGCCGCTTTTTATTTTGTATGATTGTACTTTTTGGAAATGGATGCGAAAATAGAAAAGAAATTGCAATGAAGGGAGTTCCCATATTGACGGCTATTCTTTCTATTGTCATTATCTTATCCGCAACATTCGCTATCTACTACGCGATTACCTGGCGCAGCCAGCCGGGAATTATGGCACGCATTTACCAGGCACGCATGAACATCGGCATGGGCGTCGCTTTGCTTGGCATCGGATTCAATCAAGTTACGTTCGAGAACATGGATACAATTCGTCTGATTATCGGTATTGTCCTTCTGTTCGTAGGTGGCGTGAACCTTGTGCTTGGTATCCGCAATCTGAACTATTTTATGAAGCTAAAAAAAGAACAAGAAGGCAAAAAATAAAGCGGAAGCATACACTTCCGCCTCTCTTCTTATCGTTCAATAACCTGTGCTGTCATCATTGCTTTTGATACGAGTGTTCCCTGATGGTATACTTCTACTTCCACTTTCCCAAATTTCCGGCTTACCTCAAGCACACGCGGATAGATTTCAATCGTACTCTCAATCTGTACCGGCTTTAGGAAATATACTGTAATATTCTCCGGTACCATATCGGCTTTCTTAAACTGGCGAAGCGCCATGCTACCCGACTCAGAAACAAGCGTCGTTAATACCCCGCTTGAGATGTTCCCCAGATGATTCGTCATCTGCGGTGTTATTTCACCGCGGAAGTAAATGCCCCGCTCCCCCTTCTCTTCTCGGAAGCGGTTCATAATCTGATTTGCAAACGTCTCGCCCATTTGCGGCTGCTTCTGTATATACTGTAGCGCTTTCAAAACGTCCTGACGTGTAATGACGCCCAGCAGACGTCGATGATTATCAACGACCGGCAGCATCTCGATACCCTCCCATACCATCATATGAGCAGCCGAGGCGACCGAGACACGCGCCATTACCGTAATCGGATTCTTGGTCATCACTTTTTCAACCGGAACATCGTATTCGTATCCGACAATATCTTTTGTTGTGACAACGCCCATTACTTTCATATTCTCATCAACAACCGGAAAACGACCATGTCCAATGCTTTCTACGAACCGATGCCAGTCCCGTACCGTATGGTTTGTATTTAAGTAATACGAATCCTTGAGAGGAATTAAAATGTCCTCTACCATCATAATTTCCTTCTTAATCAAGCGGTCATCAATAGCACGATTAATGAGCGTCGCTACTGTAAACGAATCATAACTGCTGGATATAATCGGCATTTGCAATTCATCAGCCAGCTTCTTCACTTCTTCGCTCGTATCGAATCCACCAGTAATCAATACGGCAGCTCCATGCTGCAGCGATAATTTATGGGCTTGGTAGCGGTTACCTACGATAAGCAAACTCCCTGCTTCCACATAGCGCATCATCGCTTCCAATTTCATTGCCCCGATGACAAATTTGTTAAGAGTCTTGTATAAGCCTTCACGTCCTCCAAGCACATGACCATCCACAATGTTGACTACTTCTGCAAACGTTAGCCGCTCGATATTTTGTTTTTTCTTTTTCTCGATACGTACCGTGCCGACCCGTTCAATCGTGCTCACCAATCCCTGTGCTTCAGCTTCCTTAATGGCCCGGTAGGCTGTCCCTTCGCTGACCTCAAGTTCTTTCGCCACCTGGCGCACAGAAATTTTACTGCCTACTTCCAACTCTTCGATATGCTGCAGAATCTGTTCATGTTTCGTTGCCATAGACTCACCTTCTCTATGAAAATTAGAGGTCGGTGCATGTTCTTTCCTTCTGCATAAGCCTGACCTCTCCTATCTTCGCCTTCGCCTGCGGACGGGTGACCGCAAAACTATGAAAACCAACTGCTTCAATCTGTATTGGTCTGTATTAACCACATTATACTTTGTTGTTATAACAATCACAAACAGAAAATAAGCCGCCTTCATTCGGCGGCTTATCCTGTACTTATTCATAATCATACTGTGTTCTCTTTTTTGTCCGTTCGCGTTGCGGCAAGGTAAAAGGAGATGCAACGTTTCGTTCCTCCCTCTCCCCAATAATCTGATAGAGATTCGCTCCGATAATGAGCAGAGCGAATCCGAGCCATACGGCGCTAAATAAAACCGCTTCGGTCTGATCCACCAGCAAAGGAAGCCGCGGTAGCCCATAAAACACAAGCACAAACGCGAAAATAAGATAACTAATGTTGCGAAAAGAATGTCCCACTTTGCTCACCTCGCATTGACAGTATATGCGAGGCAGGAGGGATTTAGACCGATGTGCGGCTCTTTTGCTCTTCAACTTTCGCGGCCAGCTGCGCCGGATGTGCAGCGATGCATCTGAAAATCTTCATGCCTTGTCCGACAAATTTAGCCTCATATTCAGTCATAACATTACCTTCCACATATTCACTATTATGCAAATCGAACGTAATCTCTTTCAACAGGAACAGTTCCTGAGCGAACTGGTTAAGACTGAATTGGAAAAGCCCTTCGTTGTCTGTCTTTAACTGAATGGCACCTTCCGGCTTCAGCAACCCTTTGTATTTTGTCAGGAACTCACTATGAGTCAAGCGGCGTCTGGCATGGCGCTTCTTAGGCCACGGATCACTGAAGTTGAGGTAGAACTTGTCCACTTCTCCCGGTGCAAAATACTTCTCGATATCCTGAATATTAATCCAAAGAAAGGAGAGATTGTTTAATTCCTTAGCTTCCGCTTTTTTAACAGCTCTAATTAAAACTTCCTCATACAACTCCACGCCGAAATAGTTAATATCTGGATTTTGCTCAGCCAATGTCGTAATAAAGTTACCTTTGCCTGTTCCAAGCTCTACATGAATCGGATTATCATTTCCAAAAAAAGAATTCCACTTGCCTTTGTATTCTTCACCGTTCAACGGGACAAGCTTCGGATACGTCGCCATTGCTTCCCGTACACCGGGTTTTTTACGTAAGCGCATTTGATTAATCACCTGTTTACTTCAAGATTTTTCACACTGATACTTATCTTACGCATTCGATGTAAAAGTTGCAACCGAAAAGCTTTTTACTATTTATTGCTTTACATTTCCCTCGGGATTAGGTATGCTATTTTTGTTTCCTAGGAAACAAAAATAGCATACAAGTGAGTAAGGAGGCAGCCAAATGCAGCTGGAAAAAAATATTGTTTTGACATTACAAAAATTGTTACACAAACGAGAGGATGCGATCAAACAAGAACAGGAAGAGCTCATTACAAAAACAAAGGAACTCAGCTTGAACCTAGCAGATATTACTTTATCCGAACTGCATGTAATTGATTGCATTGGCACACACGGTACGAGAAATGTAACTTCTCTTTCGAAACAAATGGATATGACAAGAGGAGCTATCTCTAAAATATGTTCCAAATTATTAAAAAGAGAAGCAATAGAAAAAATCCATCTAACTAATAACCAGAAGGAAGTTCACTTCAAACTTACAAAATCCGGAGAAAAAATCTTTTCTCTTCATGAAACACTCCATCAGGCTGCTGAAGAGAAGGTACTCCATTTTCTAAAAAGATATACTCCCGCCGAGCTTCAATTCATCGATCGGCTGTTAAAAGACATTATTAGTGAGCTTTGAATAAAAACAGAAAGGATGATATTTAATGAAAGTACGGCTTATTCTATACATTTTAGGAATTAGTGCGCTTGTAGGCTCTATTTCACAAAATATATACACGCCTATTCTTCCTGATATACAGAGCGCATTACATACGACGCCTTATTTAACAAACCTAACGATTTCTGTCTTCACAATAGCACTTGCGATTATGCAAATCGTTTATGGTCCTTTCATTGACGACAAAGGGAGAAAAAAGGTGTTATTACCTAGTATGTTGCTTTATATCATAGCTTCAATCGGGTGTACCTTCTCAAACTCTATCTATACACTATTATTGTTCCGAGCTCTTCAAGGAATCGGTGCAGCTGCCATTCCTGTTGTGGCAGCCACAGTAATCGGAGATCTTTTTGAAGGGAAACAACGCGGAAAAGCAATGGGTACGTATCAGATGCTCCTTTCCTTGGCTTCCGTTATTGGACCTCTCATCGGTGGTTTTATTGGAGCAAGGAGCGGACATCCCGGTATATTCTTTTTCCTTTCTATTTCCGGGCTGATTCTGTTGTTACTAAACCTGCTTTTTCTTCCAGAAACGAAATCGGAAAACGTACAAACGCGAAAGTTCAGTCTGACTCATTTTTCCACCATCGCGCGCAATTCTACCGGACTCGTTGTATTGGTACTCGGATTCATACAATTTTATACGTTTTACAGCTTCCTTGTTTTTCTTCCCTCTATTCTGAATCATATGTATAACATCAACCCAGAGAAAATCGGTGTTGCATTTCTACCGCTCTCACTATGTTTAATGCTGGGAAGCTTTTTAAGTGGACGGCTACAAGGAGACGTGAAGCCAACAACCAGCTTATTATATACATGCTTAATGAATGTACTTTCAGTTATTCTCTTTATTACACTTGCTCATATCTCAATGATATGTTTAATTATAACCATTTCCCTATATGGTCTGACTATCGGTTTCTCCACGCCTATACAAAGTAGATTGTTAACGGATGAATTTTTGCATGAACGGGCAACCGCAATCGGCGTATATAATTTCGTACGGTATATCGGTATGGCAACCGGTCCAATAGCAGGGAGCTTCCTCGCACACGGGGGAAATTTTTTCTTGCCATTCGGCTTTGCGGCCTTATTATTCGGAGGCGCGATTTTGTTTTCATGGAAATGGCTACATAAGGCAGAAAGCCAGGCCAACATGTAATATCTTCCCTTTCCCTTTATAGTGGAAAATGAACGAATGTATGAAGCGGGAGGGAACCCTTTCTTTCCGCTTCTTTCGCATCGTCAGGGCAAAAAAAGAGAGCAGCTTTATGGGCTGCTCTAACACAAGAGGTATATAAAAAGGGGGTTTTTCATCACACTCTTAAGATACCTCATCTATATTACATGTATATTACAAAACTATTATGAAACTGTTATATTTCCAGTTCTTCACCTGGATTCATTACTTTTCCCTTTAATCCTTTGCCTTCAAGGCTGTGCACAAACGCTTCCGGGTTCTGTTTAATGACCGGGAATGTATCGTAATGCACAGGAACGGTCAGCGCAGCACCCACCCACTCGGACGCCTGAAGCGCATCTTCCGGCCCCATCGTAAAATTATCTCCGATCGGCACAAACGCAACATCGATGCGGTTACGATCGCCAATCAGTTTCAAATCGCCGAACAGTCCGGTATCCCCAAGATGATACAGTGTTTTACCGCCCATCGTAATCAGAAAACCACCAGGCATACCACCATAGATAATTTTCCGTTCATCTTCGAGCACAATGGATGAACTGTGGAAAGCCTGTGTCATCTTTACTGTCCCAAAGTCGAATGTATATGCACCGCCCAGGTTCATCGGATGGACATTTGCTCCCTGCCAGCTCATGTATGTAGCTAGCTCATGCGTAGCGACAATTGTAGCATTGTTCCGCTTTGCGATGGTAAGTGTATCGCCCAGATGATCGCCATGTGCATGTGTCAACAACACATATTGTACTTCAATATCTTCAGGCTTTACTTTTGCAAGACTATTTCCGGTAAGAAACGGATCAATAATAACGGATTTTTCCCCATGTGAAACTTGTACACAAGAATGTCCGTGATATGTAATTTTCATACTTTCATCCTCCATTCTTTGCTTCACTCGTATTTTCCTCTCTATTGTACCAGCCTCTTCCTTCGCAAACAAATAGGTAGGAGCACTCACGCTCTTCTTCGCTTCCACATAAGATGAAGGGATGATATACGCATGCAGGAAAGGGGGGAGCGAGCCATGACACAACATCATATGCGAATTCAGCGTATAGCCGATTCGTCCCTTCCCACTGCGGTCGATTTGTTGCTTCCGGCTGCCTTTGTCAAAAAACACGGCATCTCCGGCACACATACGCTTGAGTTCGTTTACGGATTGCAGACTGCGATTGTCGATTTCGAAATTACCGCTACGGCTTCCACGGTTCGCATCCGCGAATCTCTCGCACGTCGTCTCCATCTACTAGAAGAGAATATGACGTATGGCTTTCATTTTCATCCGAATACTCGAAAACTTGTTATTGGTCCCCTTGTCGGGGCTCTAATCTATCGAATGGCGCCTACAGAAGACGGACCGTTCGGCGGTATCACCGATTTTTGTCGCGAAATGGTGCAGACCTGTAGGAAACGCGGTGGTCTCGGCTTTATTTTCACTCTTGAGCAGGTCGCACAGGAAAACAATACGGTAGACGGCTGGACATATCACAATAACCAGTGGATTAAGCGCAGGTTTCCACTTCCACAGTGTGTCTACAACCGTATCGGTTCACGCCGAATCGAAGAAAGAGAAGAGACACAAGAGAAAATATCTGTATTAAAAGAGAAAGGTGCGCTCTTCTTCAATGAACAATTTCTTGATAAATGGTACATTCACCAGCGAATGTCCCTACTGCCAGAGACGGCTTCGTTCTCCCCCTGTACCGAGCTGTATATGGGAGCGGCGTCTCTTACCTCCATGTTGCAAAGGTATCCGTATCTTTACCTTAAACCGTCCAACGGCAGTCTGGGCCGAGGCATTATCCGTCTCATCCGAAGCGAGAAAGGCTATCTTTGTCAATATTCTTCACTGAACGGAACCGTTACGCGCCGCTATCCAACATTCGGTATGCTGCATCAGATGCTGCGTTCACGCATGAAAAACCAACCGTATCTAATGCAGCAAGGATTACACCTCATTAAATCAAGGGGAGGCATCGCGGATTTTCGCGCGCTAGTACAGAAAAACAAACATGGTAGATGGAGTATCACATCGATTGTCGGGCGAAGTGCACCGACAAGGAGCAGCATTGTTTCAAATGTAGCACATGGAGGTACGATGCTGACTCTTGGAGCTGCGCTGACAGCAGCTGGATTTCCGCCAATGGCGTGCAAGTCCATCGCCGCCTCTATCAGGCAGCATGCACTTTTGATCGCTCAATTGTTCGAACAATGCACGGAGGGACATTACGCTGAACTTGGCATTGATTTGGGTGTCGATAAACAAGGAAAAGTATGGCTACTCGAAATCAATTCTAAACCTTCCAAGACAAACAACTCCGTAGCAAGCGCCGGAAAAGGAACACGACGTTCTGTTATTCGATTAATCGATTACTGTTTTTATCGCAGTGGATTCATTTCGCCGGCGCCGAAGAAAACGCCACAAACCAAGCGTCGCACAAGGAGGAAATCATCATCATGAAAAAAAAAGCAACAGGCTATCTGGGCATTCTAGCCACTCCAAGCACAAAATATCCCCCGTTTCCCGATAAATCATTCTACGCGTACCTGACCCAGGCAGGAAAGCGTATTGGGCTACCCGTCTATGTAATTTTGCCCACTCACATTAACTTTGCGACTAAAACGGTTATCGCGTACCGCTATACGGCAGAAAAAAAATGGGTTAAAATTCGAATGCCGTTCCCTACGCTCGTGTATGACCGACTATCAAACCGCAAAAAATATGAAACACAAATCAAAGGATTAAAGTCCATTTCTTCTATTACATTTCTGGGACATGTGTTGGGCGACAAGCTAAAAAATCATAACCATCTCATTCAGCACCCAGGAATTGCCGCCCACATGCCGCCTACTGAATTGGTGACCTCGATGAAGGTAGTTAGAAACATGCTTGACGAGTATAAGGCGATCATCGTTAAACCGATGCGAAATTCACTCGGCATCGGTGTTATGAAAGTTACATCCAAAGACAATATTCATCGTGTCGACGGGCGCGATTTCAAAAACAAAATTTTCCATCGGAAATTTTCTAACCGTTCCTCGCTCCTGTTCTGGCTCCAGAACCAATTCAAAGCCAAGATGATTGCTCAGCCATATTTGGAGCTTCACACGCCGGATGGCGTGCCATTTGATATCCGTGTGCTTGTTCAAAAAGGGAGTGGGGGTGAATGGGGAGAGTCCGGGCGCGCCGTTCGAGCGGGAGTTGCCGAGGGACTTACATCTAACCTATGTGGCGGCGGCAAAGCGTACACATGCGAACCATTTCTGCGGCAATTTTTTAGTGAAGAGCAACTGATACACATCCGCCGGGAAATCGACTTTATTATTAAAGAACTGCCACCGTTCCTTGAAAGCCGGCATGGCCGATTGGTTGAGCTTGGCATTGACATTGGTATCGACCTGTCAGGCAAAGTGTGGCTCATCGAAGTGAATTCTAAACCAGGGCGCGCATCTTTCAGAAAGATTGAAGATGGAAAATACCGCCGCGACGTGCAGCTTAATCCACTGCGCTACGCGTATTATTTGGCACAATACCGTAAAAAGGCGGCCACCTCATGAGTAGGCTCTCGACAGGATGGATATCAATCCACCCTTTACAGCGAACATGGCGTCTTCACATTTCTGAGAAAAATACACCGTATACCCTATTAATGCGCAAAAGGCTGCGTCTTCAATTCGGAAACTGGAAAAAAACACTTCTCATTACGCACAAACGCCCTAGCCCTTATGCTATAAAAGCAAAAATACGCATCCGTTCATCGAAAAATCGTCATACGATAGGTCCTCTCATCGGCATTCTAACCGTAGCTGGTGGTGGACGATTCCGCGGCGTTCGGAGCAATTTTATCG
Organism: Aneurinibacillus migulanus; assembly: GCF_001274715.1. Lineage (GTDB taxonomy): Bacteria > Bacillota > Bacilli > Aneurinibacillales > Aneurinibacillaceae > Aneurinibacillus > Aneurinibacillus migulanus. Next base: position 212,473 of record NZ_LGUG01000002.1, read on the forward strand.
ACATTATTGAGACCGGAAGAAGAAAAGGGGCGCTTGTCTATGTCGTACCAATAGAGAATATCGACTGGAAATCGAAAACCGTACAAGGCTATCTGTTTCATTCGAAAGAAAGAAGATGGATTAAAGAAAGGCTGCCACTGCCGCACGTTTTGTATAATCGCATTCCTAATCGTATGTTTGAAGATCAAGAGCACGTCAAAGCTGCGCTTGAACAGTTGTCGACTATGCGTAACCTTACTTTGTACAATCCACAGTTTTTTAATAAACAACAATTATATGCTGCATTGCAGCGTGATACTGATATTACACCTTATCTTCCCCAAACCGTTATGTTTACATCCAAAGCTTTACTCTATCAAATGCTATCTTCCTATCCATTCGTATACATTAAACCCGTCAACGGTATGGCAGGTAAGGGTATTTACCGCGTACAAAAAACAACCGATGGCGGCTACCTTGCACAATATCAAGAACGAGATGATACGGTGGGCAAACGTTTCTCTTCTAAAGAGGAGGTATGGACATATCTCGCCCCTCTTATCAAACAAGATTACGTCATCCAACAGGGGATTGATTTGGCAACCTTTGAGGATAAGTTATTCGACGTACGCCTTCTTGCGCAGAAAAACGGACGCGGCGAATGGGGTGTAACGGGTGCAGGCGTTCGATTGGCCGGCTCCGGCAAGATTACAACCCACGTACCACGCGGCGGTTCCATTCAACCACCCGAAGAAATTTTCATGAATGCATTCCCTCATATTGCACCTAACCGCCTACTTGCACTGGTTCGCCGTATGGCTTTGCGCATTGCCCGTTCACTGGAGAAAGAATGGCATACACTCGGCGAAGTATCCATGGATATCGGCATTGACAAAAATATGCGTATCTGGTTTATCGAAGCAAATGCTAAACCAGGCAAATTTGATGAACCGCATATCCGTAAGCTATCATTGCAGCGTATCGTAGAGTATGCTCAACACCAGGCAAACTTTATCGAGGTAGGAGAATATTGACATGCCGGTCTATACATTCTTACCCAGCACATTTAGCCGCACACGGGAAAAATTAATCCGCTTCAGCAAAACGTACGGGGACCGACGCATCACTGCACGGGCAATTCGATGGCTTCAGGAAATGCCTGAAGCTGATATCAACAAGGAAGGTACCCTGCTTATTGCACATGTACACAATAAAAAATTGCTCGGCCTTCTTGCTGTAGCCGAATACGGGATACAGGAATCTTTTCTTGTTGTTCACCCGGAGGCGCGAACCAATCAAATCGGCAAAACATTGACAGAAGAAGCAATCCGTCGCCTCGGCAAGTTATATGCGCGTGTTGCGGCAGATAATATGCCCAGCCTCAAAACATGCTTTGCAGCACAGATGATTGCTTTTTCTTGCATACGGGGCGTCACAGGAAAACCGACATTGTGGCTTGCAGCAGGAGACTGGAGCAGAGATGATGTGGAGAGACTATGACTACAAATCAACCGCTTATTGGCGTTTTAACGCACCGTAGAGGCGCTTTTATCGCAGGGAAAACGTACCTTACCAGTCTGGCTACCGTTGCCAGAACGTACGGTTGTAGGCTTATCGTCTATTCCCCTTCCGATATTTATGAAGAAAAAGGAATTGTGAACGGATTTATCTATAATGATGAAATGAAAGCATGGCAATCTCGAAAAACACGGCTGCCCGATATCGTTTATGACCGCTTTAGCAATATGACACCTGAAATATTTAAAAAATACGCGGCATACCGTAAAATAAGCCGTTTACGTTACTTAAACAATCGCTTCGCGCATAAATGGAATGCCCATCGCTTCTTCAGCCGCAATCCAGAGCTTGTTCCTCACCTTCCAGATACAGTACCGATGCAACAAGGTGTTCTGGAAAGGATGATTAAAAAATATCCAATGCTCTATGTTAAGCCGGTAAACGGCTCTGGAGGCAAAGGCATTCTGCGTATTCGCCGTGGAAAGAACGTGCTTGAAATGGTTGGTCGGGACCGGAAGGGCTGTGTCATCCATAATTCCATCACTTCTCTGTCCGCTGCCGAGCGTTTTCTTTTACTATGGTGCCAAAAACAAGGACGCTCTTTCATTATGCAACAAGGACTTATGCTTACACTGTTACCTGACAGCATCTGTGATAGCCGGATACTTGTCCAAAAAAACGAGCAAAACGAATGGCACATTACAGGCATGATAGGCAAACAATCACCAGAGGCATTTGTCACTTCCAACCTGCAGAGCGGAGGCCAGGCCATCGTGCTTGAAGAACTGCTTTGTCATCGATTTTCCACAGAAGAAAGAGAGCGTATCGTTACAGATATTGAACGAATTAGTTTGATTCTCCCTCGGTATATCGAATCAAAATTCGGCGACTTCATAGAATTTGGCATTGATATCGGTATTGATACAAAAGGCCGTGTCTGGATTATCGAGGTGAATACGAAGCCAAACCGTGAATTGTTCCGCTTGGCTGGGCAATTTGACGTCTATCAAAATGCCATTGAGATGCCTGTTCGTGTCGCGGCAACCCGTTTTCACACCACTGATTGCTATACCTTTTGACTTAAGAATATAGACCTTGTTTGTATTTTTATAGAACAAGGTCTATATGTCTTTATGCTTAGTTTTACAAATCAAGGTACCTCTTCCACTTATCCGATAATGCTCTTCCTTTTCTTTTACGTTAAGGTATAACAAGCAGCAAAAAAAACGCCAAATCCAGTTCTGTTATATAACTGGAACGGGGGAACCACTTATACTTATAGTGGGGTGAAACCGCGATTATATGCGGTCGGGCGCCTTTCGACCGAACCCGTCAGCTAACCTCGTCGGCGATAGGAGAGGGAGAAATAACATGAAGAAAAGCTTTAAAGCGCTTACCGGAGGATTAATGGCAGGGGGCATGCTGTTGAGCGGATTATTCGCTATTCCAGGACAAGCCGAAGCGGCAAATGTTTCTGCAAAATTTGGTCAAACAGTGAATGTTCCAAATCAAGAAACCGTCATTAACAAGATTATTCGCACTGGCAAAAGTTTGGATGGCAGAGCACAGTACAGCCATAACTACCGGCCCGGGAAATATATGGATTGCTCGCAATTCATGTACTATATCTTCCAAAAAAATGGCATTAATATTCACACGCGAGATGATGATCGTCAGGTAAAACTGGGCAGTTATGTGCCAAAAAGCAAGATCAAAAAAGGCGATCTAATCTTCTATAGCACCAAAAGAAATAAATCGGATATTACGCATGTGAGCATGTATATCGGCAACGGAAAAGTACTGCACATGGCAAACACAAAAGTAGACGTTACCATCAGCAATCTAAACAGCTCCTGGCATCAGGAAAACTATGTAACAGCAAGACGTGTCATTAAGTAAGGCTTCACTTTATTGCCTTATTATACTTCACCCTTCCCTTCTATAAACAGGGAAGGGTTTTTCAGTATTGCCAACGAGCCTCCGTGGAGGGCAGGTCGGTAGACCACCCGATAAATCGAGAAACCCGTTCAATTCATTGACCGGTAGTTCACTTGTACTTTCCATCTTTACTCCGCTCGTTCCCTACTCAATTGCCGAAAATAGATAATGATTTCTTTGACATTATTCATAAGGGTCCATCCTCTTTCATGAAAAATGGCCTTGTACTTACGATGAAAAGGCTCTGCCTCATCACGAATGGACCGCTGTCTCTTTGCTAACCATTCCCGTTCCTCTCCTGAAAGCTTCTCTTCAACCGCTCCACATATGAAAGAACGGCATATGCTTGTTTTAAAGCTGGCGTTAAGTCCGCATCCCTTGCCATCAATGAAGAATTGGCAGACTGCATATGCTAGCCGTTCATCCACTGCTTTATATACAGTATGTGAGGATTGACACAGCTTATCATACCGCTCTGCTGGAGACTCCGATGATGTAGGATCCCGCTGATAAAATAGCGGGTGAATGAATGCGCCTGCCACAATTTCGTATTCGTGGATAGTATTACGCGGATTGTGGTACAGCACCTCTAAAAAGAACTCCGTCTTTTCCGCCACAATCATTTTATATATTTCAAATAGGGTAAATACCGGTTCATATGCACAGCAGCCGATATGGGGCAGCTCTTTCGAACGCCGCTCAAAGTGCGGATCTGGACAATTCCGACAAACTTCAGATAGCAACTGTCGGTTCTCTATGTCCCATTGTACCGTATTGTGTTCCATACTCTCATCCCCATTTAGCTTTTATCTTTGTCCATTATAACGTACTTTGTAATTGTTCAAAAACAATTAATACTTTACAAACAAACTATTAATCTTGTATTCTTAGTAAGATTGCTTTAGCACAAAAAAGCGAACAAGCGTTTAAGTAATAAATTATTTATTGGAGGGATTATACGTGCAGGAGGACACGACTGAACATTTTTTCACAAAAGCGCAGGCATTGCTGCTCACGCTGCTGCTGCTCGGTCTTATTGGTTCATTTATTATTAAGCTGGAGGCACCCCCACATGTTCCTCTCCTTCTCTGTATATTCCTATTAATTATCGTCGGGTTTCTTAAGAAGGCGAACTGGAAGACGATGGAACAAGGAATTATCGACGGTGTGAGACCAGGGCTTGTGCCAATCTTAATCTTTTTACTTATTGGGACACTTATCGGCGTATGGATGGCTAGCGGTACTGTACCAACTATGATGGTATACGGCTTTTCCGTTCTATCTGCCCACTATTTCCTCCCTGCTGCGCTAGTTATCTCCGCCATCGTTGGGACATGCATTGGCAGCTCGCTCACTACAGCCGCCACTATTGGGGTCGCGCTTATGGGTATGGGAACGGTCATGGGTATCAATCCAGCATGGGTAGCCGGTGCAGTCATATCTGGAGCATTCTTCGGTGATAAGATGTCACCTCTATCCGATACAACCAATCTAGCACCGACATTAGCGCGCATAGATTTATTTACACATATCCGCCATCTGCTTTGGACGACAGTACCTGCGCTTTTGATTTCTCTTGTACTGTTTTTTTTCATTGGCAGCGGAAACGTAGCACCCGACTCGACCGCTCAAGTAGAAAGCCTTCGTCAGGCGTTGGAACAGCATGCCATTATCCATCCGGCGGCTCTTATTCCACCCGTTCTGCTATTTATTCTAGCTATGCTTCGCATCCCGGCCGTACCGACCTTAATAGCGGGAATTCTATCAGGTATAGCGATTGCGTTCTGGTTAAATCCCGTTATGACCGCTGGGCAGATGGCTACTATTATTCAAAATGGCTTCGTCTCTGAGACTGGAATCAAAGCAGTCGATTCACTGCTCACACGAGGCGGCATGCAGAGCATGATGTTCTCCGTTTCGCTTATTTTCCTGGCGCTTAGCATGGGTGGATTGCTGTATCGCTTAGGGATTATCAATAGACTCATGGAAATGATCCACCGGTTTATTGCGACGCAAGGTCGTCTTATCGCATCCACCGCACTCTCGTCTATTGGAATTAACGTGCTACTCGGGGAACAATATTTGTCCATCGTTTTGCCCGGCAATGCTTTTGCACAACAATACGAAAAACTAGGACTTGAGCGCAAAAACATGGCACGGGTACTTGAAGACGCGGGCACGGTTGTTAATCCGCTCGTTCCTTGGAGCGTATGCGGCGTATTTCTTTCCGGGGTGCTCGGCGTTCCGACAATCGACTATTTACCGTTTGCGTTCTTCTGTCTTTTGTGCCCGATCCTAACTATCCTTCTCGGATTTACTGGAATCGGCATAACCAAAAAGCAAGAAAACAAAGCCTCCCTTTGAAATAAAGGAGGCTTCGTCTTTTTTATGTTATTTAATTTTTACTAACTAACCGAATGATTTTGTCATCATCAGGACGTTCCTGTCCCCTACCATCCCGGTTATTCGTCAGAAAGTACAATGAACCATCCGGACCTTCCTCAATATCACGAATCCGACCGAAGTCACCGGAAAACAGACTATGCAGCGAGACGATTTTCTCGAGATTTTCCTGATCCAACTCCGCTTTCCACAGTTGCTCGCCGCGCAGATTGGCTACAAGCAACTGATTTTTCCATGGCCCCTGTCGTACGAACAGTATACCGGAAGGAGCCCACGTCTGCTCGCCGCTGTGCATCAACGGGCGTTTTTTGCCATCTTCCGCCGTATCGCCTTCAATAACCGACCAACCATAATTGGCACCAGGCTCAATCAGATTTAATTCATCATGCGCTGATTGACCATGCTCTGTACTATACAAGCGTCCAGTTTCCACATGCCACGCCAAACCTTGGGGATTTCGGTGACCAAAGCTGTAAATAGGAGAGTCTGAATCAGGGTTATCCTTAGGAATTGTACCATCCGTTTGGATACGCAGAATTTTCCCGGCTAGATCGCCTCTGTCCTGAGACCGTTCCCTTTCCAACGCATCGCCGGTCGTAATATACAGCATCCCATCCGGTCCGATTTTGAGCCTGCCTCCATTGTGGTTTTGATTGCCGGGGATATTGTCTAATAGCACTTTATCTACTCGGGCGCGGTTATTCTGTTCCACAAGCCGTAGGACCCTGTTTTTAATTCCACCATTTTCTCCATAGGAATGGTATACATACATATAATGGTTGATGGAAAAGTCGGGATCAAGCGCTAGTCCGAGCAAACCTCCCTCCCCCTGTTCCACAAAAGGCGGCGGAAAGGAGAGAACAGGTTGCTCAATTACTTTACCGTCTTGTATAACGCGCAACGTACCGGGACGCTCAGTAAAAAACATGCGGCCATCTGGAGCAATAGCAAGTGCCCAGGGCACGTTCAGTCCCTCTGCCATTACTTCCGGCTGATATGGAATACGCTCCGTGGAAAGCGGTTGTGCCTCTCTGGCGAGCGAAACAGATGCAATCGGCTGTTCTTGTTTCTCATGAGTCGGTTCATCTGAGCTCTTTTCCGGCATGCAACCGCTTATGATCAGTATAAAGCCGATAAGCGTAAGACCTGCGAAAATCATTCGCCAGGCCAGTCTTCCCATTATGTTCTTCCTCCTTTTCCGCTTCCACCTTACTTATTCTGTATAAGGAATGTTTCTAAACGGTCGAGTCCTTCTTCCAGAACATTCATTGCATAGGCATAAGAAATTCTAATATATCCTTCTCCATAGGAAGAGAATGCATCGCCTGGCACGACCGCCACTCGCTGCTCTTCAAGTAAGCGCAATGCGAAATCGAAAGAAGATAAGCCGAACTTCTTAATGGAAGGGAAAATGTAGAAGGCTCCGTCCGGTTTCACCACCTCAAACCCCATCTTTGTAAGCCGTTCATATACGTACGCGCGCCGTTTATTATATGCATCTTTCATTGGTTGTGCATCATCAATCCCTTCCGTAAGCGCCGCCAGTGCTGCATACTGACTAATTGAGCTTGCACATGTTGCATTATACTGGTGGACTTTCACCATATGTTCAGTTATGTAAGCTGGAGCAAATGTAAAGCCGATACGCCAGCCAGTCATCGAATGCGACTTGGATAATCCGTTTATAACAATCGTTTTCCCTCTCATGGAAGGAAGCGCCGCGATAGAACGATGTGTTCCATCATAAATCAACTCGCTGTAAATTTCGTCCGAAATGACAAAAATCTCTTTGTCTGCCAACAGTTCGGCTATCTCTTCAATGTCCTTCTGCTCAAGCGTACAACCGGTCGGATTGGAGGGATACGGCAAAATTACGCAACGCGTACGTTCCGTGATCTTTTCATTTATAAGCGCTGCTGTCATTTTAAAATCAGTCTGGCGCGTATCCGCATAAACCGGTACCGCGCCACACAGACGGATAATTGGTTCGTATCCCGGATATACCGGCCCCGGTAGGATAACCTCATTGCCTTCTTCAAGAATCGTGCGAAACGCAATGTCGATCGCTTCGCTTGCTCCGTTGGTCACAATCACTTCCGAAGCTGCATCGTAACGTAAGCCGTATTTTTGCGCCACAAATGCGCTCGCTGCCTTCCTTAAAGCCTGTAAACCAGCGTTCGGTGTATACGCCGTTTGGTTTTGATCAATCGCCTGCTTGCCTGCATCTTTAATATGTTCCGGTGTAGCAAAATCCGGCTGTCCAATTGTTAGTGAAATAGCGTCATCATACTTTTGGACAAGATTGGAGAATTTACGAATCCCCGAAATCTGGATATCGCGTGCCCGCGAGTTGAGTAAATGCTGCATCTGCCTCGTTCATCCTTTCTTTATGCAAAACATCTGGCTTCTTTGGTTAAAGTATAGCACGGTTTGCAAAAGAAAGTGCCCGTTATTCTACTCTCATTGAGACAATCCCATTAAGCTTCAACAATGCTTATCCTATTTTTTATTATTTTAATAACCCGTCTTCTTTTAACATTATTCCGAAAGAAGTCTCCCACTTCTAAACGTAAAGGTGTCTTCGTCACCAGTGAAAGTGGGAGATGAATTTCGGTTAGGTGTAGCCTAACAGTGTTTCCTGCAGAACATTCGGACAACAATTATCTCACCAGACGCCGTGACGACTGAACTAGCGCAGACATTACCGATCAGGATGTTATCTCCATGTTCAGCAAACAAAGCGGTCTTGAGCCACTTAAAGGCGAATACATCGCCAGAGCAATCCGCTACGCAATAGAGCAATCAACTTCCGTATCCATAAATGAAATCATCGTAAGACCGAGCACGCAACCATAGAAACAGCAACCAAAATAGGCGCAACAACCATCCCTATAAAGTGAAGCCTCCATTAGTGGGAATTTTACTGCCCTTTAAGAGCCGAATAGACGGGATAAGGTTTTGCGCCTGTTTTTTGTCGGTGTATACTTATACTAGAATAAGGAAGGGATTGAAGCATGTGAAAATCGTAAGTGCATGTCTAATGGGGTGTGAATGCCGATATGATCAAAAAGACAACAAGGTCGGCGAAATCGAACAATTTGTTAAGGACGGTAAGGCCATACCTGTCTGTCCCGAACAGCTAGGCGGTCTTCCGACTCCGCGCAATCCAGCAGAAATCGTTGGTGGAGACGGGTTCGACGTGCTTGATGGTACAGCTAGAGTTATTGATAACCAAGGTAACGATGTAACGGAACAATTTCTGCAGGGCGCCAGGCAAGCATTGCGTATGGCACAAGCAGCCGGGGCCGAAGAGGCTATCCTTAAAGAACGCAGCCCTTCATGCGGAAGCGCGCTTGTATACGATGGAACATTCTCTAAAACAAAGCGAAAAGGCACCGGTGTTACCGCCGCCCTCCTCTTACGCCATGGTATCTCTGTCCGCTCCGAAGAGTCACTAGATTAGCCAAAATAGTGGATTAAAAACAGCATACTAATGAGTCCGATAATAAACGCATACGTAGCCGAACGCTCATAGCCATGACCGTGGCTTTCCGGAATTAGTTCCTTATATACGATGAACAGCATTGCACCCGCCGCAAAGGAAAGTCCGTACGGCACAAGCCCTTTCACATAACTGGTCAGTCCATACCCAATAATCCCTGAGAGAATCTCAACCGAACCAGTTAGTGTAGCGACTGCCAGCGCTGTCCAACGGTTAATATTTTGATTCACCAAAAACAAGGCTACCAGAAATCCTTCTGGCGCATTCTGCAGACCGATCGCCAAAGCAATAAGTCCTCCCAGTTCTGCATTATTCCCCGTATAACTGACCCCGACAGATAAGCCTTCCGGCAAATTATGTACTGTAATGGCGGAAATAATTAACAGAGCCTGCGAATCGATTGGCAATTTGTTATTTGGATTCTCCAAATCAACATGTGGCAGATAACGCTCGATTAGCATTAACGTTGTCGTACCGAGCAGCATGCCGAAAGCCAATACATATAAGTTAGACATGTTAACCGCCTCAGGAATCAGACTAAATACAGAAGCAGCCATCATAATTCCTGCTGTTAGCGCCACCAGCGTATCTCTTGCATGATGATTGATATGCCGAAAAAACAGGATAGGAATCGCTCCTACCCCTGTAGCCAGGGCAGAAATCATACTTCCTACTAGCATCATCTCCATATTTTCACCTTTTTGTTTAAATAATAATTGTAAGCAAAAAACAGCACACAGGGTGCTGTTTTCGTATACTAGCGACTTTTGACAAGCAAATCCACCGCTTCTTTGATGACATGATCCGGGCTGTTTCCTTTTTCAATCTCCATACGAATGCACGCTTCCATATTGTTCGCCACAACCAATCCAATGGCACGGTCGACGGCGGAGCGAATGGCAGTCAGCTGAGTAACTACATCCCGGCAATCTTTCTCCTGTTCCATCATGCTTAATACTCCGCGAATCTGTCCCTCGATACGGCGAAGACGGTTTTTTACAGCATCGTTATACTCCATCTATTATCACCTCGACCTAATGGGCTATACAGTAATCATACCCCTTTAGGTATGAGTTGTAAACAAAGAAAAAACAGCAAAACGCTCCAAAAAAATCAAATTGTAAATAACGTCCTTTTTCACATAGCAAAAAAGGATAAAGGAAGCTTTCAACGTACAAACTAACCAAAAGTGGAGGGGATTTACATGAGTGAAATGCAGATCGTCGGTCCGAAGGGTCTACCGATTACTGGCAGCTTGTTTGCATTCCGTAAAAATCCATTAGAATTTCTGCGACAGGCATCAAAAGAATACGGAGACGTTGTTCATATGCGGTTTGGTCCTCGGCATCTTTACCTGATTAGCAATCCCGATTACATTAAAGAGATCTTGGTAACTAAACAAGGACATTTCCATAAAGCAAAAGGATTGCAGGTAGCAAAAGCAGTCGTCGGAGAAGGAATTCTAACAAGTGAAGGAAAGCAGCATCTGCGCCAACGCCGTCTTATGCAGCCTTCTTTCCGACAGGAGCACATTAGAAGCTATGGCGAAACGATGGTCGACTACAGCGAGGATATGGTAAACGGCTGGCACGACGGCGAAGAACGGTTGATTACGAAAGACATGATGGAACTAACGCTTGCCATCATTACGAAGACGATGTTCGGCACCAACATTACAGAAGGTGTCAATGACATCGGACATGCTATTGAAGTTGGGCTCAAGTATGTCAGTCGCCGCGCTTCTTCGTTCATCGACATCCCCGAAGCCATTCCAACCAGAAGCAATCGAGAATTTAAAGAAGCAGCACAAACACTTGATCGCGCTATCTACTCCATCATCGAGGAACGGCGTAAAAGCGAAACCTCGGGGCAGGGCGATTTGTTGTCCATGTTGCTTGCGGCGCGCGACGAAGAAGATAATACCGGTATGACGGACAAACAAGTACGCGATGAAGTCATGACTATTTTTGTCGCCGGACATGAAACAACCGCCAACACATTATCGTGGACTCTGTACCTGCTCTCCCAGCATCCCGAAGTAGAACAAAAGCTATGGGATGAAATCGACCATGTACTGAACGGACGACGCGTAACGGTCAATGATTTACCCAAGCTAAAATATGCGGAAAACATCATATGGGAAACGCTGCGGCTGTATCCGGCTGCCTGGATGATTAACCGGGAGGTAACGGATGCGGTAGAGATCGGCGGCCATGTATTCCAACCTGGTGAAACGCTGATGATGAGCCAATATGTTATGCACCGTACACCCGAATACTTCGACCAACCGGATCATTTTCGACCTGAACGGTTCGAAGGAAATCTCTTAAAGGAAATTCCACAGTTCGCATTCTTCCCGTTCGGTGGCGGACCACGCGTCTGTATCGGTAACCATTTTGCTATTATGGAAGCGACGCTCATTCTTGTGACGATTGCGCAAAAGTTCCAACTGCGCCTGATTCCCGATCACCCGCCGGTGGAACCGGAGCCTGTCGTAACGCTACGACCGAAGAATGGCTTGCATATGATTGTCAAGCAACGTTAAAAAACGAAGCGCTTTTTAGGCGCTTCGCTCTATTCAACAAGGTCCGAGATAGGGTCTTGTTTTCTTTACGGCAGATCAATCAGCATAAAATGCGTATTACTATGTGCTTTCAACTCCAGGGAAGATGTATTGGTAATACGTGCCGCATCCCGTTTGACAAGCGTCTTCTCTCCATTGAGTGCAAGCTCTCCCTCGATGATGAACACGTAGATTCTCCGTCCTTCTGGCTGAGTAAATGAAATCGTGCCGCCAGCATCCAATTTGGATAAATACAGTGTCAAATCCTGATGAATATGCGCAACACGATGTTCGTCCTCCTGCTTATTGGATACGATCGGCAGGAGGCGGTTCTTCAGCGCTTCCTGATCGTAAGCAAACTGTTCGTACGATGGCGTCAGCCCTTTTTCGTTCGGAAGAAACCATAGCTGAAGAAAATTGACATCTTCCGTATCGGATGGGTTAAACTCAGAATGTACGATACCGGTGCCTGCGCTCATACGCTGGATTTCTCCTGGTACAAGCACTTCCGTATTCCCGGTGCTATCCTGGTGTTTAAGCTGCCCTTTAAGTACAATGGACACAATCTCCATTTCACGGTGCGGGTGAGCTCCGAACCCGGTTCCTGATTGAACTATATCATCGTTAAATACGCGCAGCGGTCCGAACTGTAGGTTATTCGGATCGTAATATTCGGCGAACGAAAAACTGAAATTGCTTTGCAGCCAGCCATGATTGGTAGAATAACGGGAAGCTGCTGGATATATCGTAATCATGGAATACCTCCTAGTTAAACTTACTTTATGTAAGTATTTTACGATAGTATAGTTGAAGAGTCAATGGGGTCCTTCTTATTTTATACGTAAAGAACAATTCCCATCCCTTCCCCTTCCAACCACAATCCCCTGTCAAAAGATCAAGTGTAATTTATATATTCAAACCTGCCTGTGGAGAATACGATAAAGAATATAGGTGTTCGCATATTTTTATATGCTTCTATGAACAAATAACGCAAGATGATAGAATAGAACTATCCAGTTATTGGAATAAACAACTACAGGGGGAGAACAATGGTAAACCGAAGTAGAAGTAAGATATGGATGATTCTAGGCTTAATCTCTATTCTTCTCACTGCTGGATGCGGAGCATCCAATCAAAACCCAGACAGTTCAATGACGGATACGAGCCAAAGCCAGATAACTGAAATTGCCGATAACACAAATCCAAATACTGCTCCATCGGAAAAGAAACAGGCCGGAATGGCTGCCATGATGGTGTATCAAGCAGAACTTGGCCTGAATGTCAAAGACTTTGCAACCTCACAAAAGTCGCTAACCCAGCTAGTGGAAAAAATGAATGGATACATTGTAGAAGCAAGCTCTTACAACCAAGGAGAAGGAGACAGTCTGCTGAACGGCGATTTTCGTATCCGCATTCCTAACACCAAATTCAATACCTTCCTGGAGGAAACAGAGAAACTAGCGCTTAAAGTGACCAACCGTACGATACAGGGACGTGATGTAACAGAAGAGTATATCGATCTGGAAGCAAGACTTGCATCAAAGCAAGTGTTAGAGAAACAACTGCTTGGCTTTATGAAAAACGCACAAAAAACGTCAGATCTGCTTCAAATTGCGCAAGATGTAAACAAAGTTCAAACGGAAATCGAGCAACTTAAAGGCAAGATGAAATATTTGAAGAACCAAAGCGATTTTGCGACTGTTACCATCCATATGACGGAAAGCAAAGCTGTTCTTCCTTCCCTCTCTGACAATCCTGTAAGTACATGGGATAAAACAAAACAGCAGTTTATGAATAGTATTAAATTCATGGTAGATAGCGCTTCCGCTCTTTTTGTTGTTATCGTCGGTACGTCTCCTCTTCTACTTTTCATTGGCGCCATCGTAGCAGGAATTATTTACTGGAAGAAGAGGAAAGATAAAAAGGACGAATCTTTATAAAGTCTAAGGTGAACATCAAGAACAAGGCATAAGAAAAGATCGCCCTACTATAGCGTGGACGATCTTTTTTTACCATACTTATACACAATAGGAAAATTACGTATGTTATTTAGGAATGTTCGCTACGTATTAGCTGATATCCACATGTAAGGCATCAGCCAATCTCTCGCCGTATTCCCTATCAGCCCGGAAGAAATTGCAGATCGCTAGCAGTTTTGTTCTTTCATTAACATTCTGCAAATCATGGGACAGATTTCGAATCAGATTTGCTCTTTCTTCCTCTGAAAATGCGCGATATCGTTCACCGGCTTGCTTAAAATCATCTGTCTTATCAATTTTTTTACGCATAGCATAACCATGTAAAGGAGTTTCGCTTTCACGATATTCCGACGCCTCTTTTGGTGTATTATCATAGCGATTCGGTTCATAGTTGATATTGGATGCTTGTTGCTTCATCTGCATCGCCCCGTCCCGCTGATTGTTGCGAACAGGCGCGTACGGGCAATTGATTGGGATTTGCAGATAATTCGGTCCAAGCCGATGTCTCTGCGTATCCGGATAGGAGAACAGACGCCCCTGTAAGAGCTTGTCTTCTGAAGGTTCAATGCCCGGTACCGTAGCACTCGGTGAGAAAGCCGATTGTTCGACTTCGGCAAAGAAGTTTTGCGGATTCCGGTTCAACGTCATTGTCCCTACTTCAAGCAATGGGTATACATCCTCCGACCATACTTTTGTCGGGTCCAACGGATCAAATTCATGAATGTCCATATCATCCACCGGCATAATTTGGACGTATAAATCCCACTCCGGGTAATTCCCCCGCTCGATGTTATCGAATAAATCGCGTGTAGCGTGACTGGAATCTTTGCCCTGTACGACAGGAATTTCATCCATTGTAAGGTTTTTTATCCCCTGTTTCGGTTTCCAATGGTATTTCACATATACGACCTTCCCTTCGGCGTTTACCCATTTAAAGGCATGTACCCCGAACCCTTCCATCTGGCGGTAGTTTGCCGGTGTGCCATAATCCGAGAATACCCAGGTAAGCATATGTGTAGATTCCGGAGAAAGGGCCATGAAGTCCCAGTAACGGTCCGGGGTCTGGATATTCGTATCCGGTGCCGGTTTCAAAGCATGCACCATGTCAGGAAATTTCATCGCATCGCGAATAAAAAAGACAGGAAGATGATTTCCGACAATGTCATAGTTTCCTTCTTCTGTATAAAACTTCACCGCAAACCCGCGTGGATCGCGGGCTGTTTCCGGGGAACCGGCCGGATGAATAACCGTCGAGAAACGGACAAAAACCGGTGTTTCCAAGCCTTCCTCCTGTAAAAAGGCTGCCCTTGTGTATGCACGCATATTGTTTTTTACCGTGAAAACGCCATGAGCGCCGGCTCCACGTGCATGTACGACACGCTCTGGAATACGTTCACGATCAAAATGTGCCAACTTTTCAATCAAGTGATAGTCCTCTAGCAATGTAGGTCCACGTTGTCCTGCCGTTCTCGAATGTTGATTATCTCCTACAGGTGCTCCCTGATTGGTCGTCATATAGTTTTTCGATTCCATGGTTTTCCTCCTTATAAATAACGATATTCATTATTAATAATCACAAAATATTTAAAATGAATTTATTTATACAATAATTACTTATATAAAATCATTATAATTAAATGATTAAATTTAGTATATAAAGAGATACATATAAAGTCAATATCATTTATATGGAAATCATTCACCATAAGTAAAACCTAAGTATCAAAGTATAAACAAAAGGACCTGGCCTGTGACGTAGCCGGAATCATCAGATGCCAGATAAATATTCGTACGAAACGTATTATCCAACTGCTCTGTGGAAATGTTCAAAATACTTCCTCGCGCAAGTCCCCGGCAATCGTGAGGCCGAATATACATTGGTTCGGGAGACCGATACTCGTTTAGCGACTTCGTATCCGGATAAGTCAGGCTCTTCGTGAAACGTGATATAACATCGTGCTTCAAGTTCGGACAATCCTATCTTCTTAAGTAAATCAACCATAAAAACACCTCTTTACTACACGATAAGCAATATCAAAGCCCCTTCTAATCAGGAGGATTTTCCGATACTACTTTTATTTTTGATAATGTTAAGCGAGGCACGACTTTATAAGAAAATCAAGAAAGTTAAAAACTCCTATTTAGAATGCAGGGATTTCAAATCCATTTATAGAAATTTTGAGAAAATAAAACAAATACATGTAGTGCATACTTTCTGGGCTTTAAAGGAGTGGAAAATTTGAAGATAGCTTACTTACAACTTGCTTTATCTATGTCATTTGTAGGGGCAAATGTTGCCGTAGGGAAAATCATTGTACAAGAGGTTCCGATATTCCTTTTTTCAGAAATTAGATTTTTAATTGCTTTATTATTTCTTATTCCTATGCTTCTCATGAGTCGTCAACCAAAAGTAGATATGCAAAAAGGACATTGGTTGTTCTTATTTTTACAGTCTTTTTTTGGCGTTTTCTTGTTTAGTGTGTTAATGCTATATGGAGTTCTCTTTACTTCTGCCACCTCGGCTGGAATTATTACAAGTACAGTACCGGCAATCATCGCTTTACTATCTTTTTTCTTTTTAAGGGAACGGCTATCTGTACCTCAGATGTTTTCTATCGGTCTTGTAGTAATAGGTATATCCATTATTACTTTTCAAGATAATCGCTCACATACAGGAGGAAATTATGCGCTATTGGGAAACATTCTTGTGTTCGGCGCTGTAATATCAGAAGCACTGTTTACTATTTTTGCAAAAAAATTATCTAATGTGTTGAGTCCTATTCAAATGTCTACCGGAGTAAATATAGTAGGGCTTCTTTTATTTCTTCCTTTCGCTATAAAAGAAGCCATTTCTTTTGATTTTATTCATTTGGAAGTATCTATGTGGTTACTTATTATCTACTATGCAATAACCGCAAGCGTACTTTCATTTGTGCTTTGGTACCTTGGAGTTGCAAAAGTTAAGGCAAGCATTGCAGGGATTTTTACCGGTTTTATTCCAATTGCTGCTACACTAGTAGGTATCATCTTCTTGCAAGAAGCATTTGACTGGAATAAAGCAATAGGAATGGTTAGTGTACTGGCGGCAATCGTTTTAGGAACAAGAGGTACGTTAACACAGGAAAAAGAGCAGATACAGAATATCTGACCATATAACACGCCTGTCGATTATTCATAGGCTGGAAGAACGAAGATGCACGCGCAGGCGTGCTTTTTTCATCCATCTATGGATACCAGGGATGTTGATTCTTCTGAAAGGAATAATGAATACTTTCAGATAAAGGAAAAACAAGCTACCTTATCTTAGCTAAGAAAGATAACTTGTTTTCAAAAGTAGTACTCGATAAAATTTATGCACCCTTGATTGCTTTAACCTCATATGTGCTATGGCTGGAACTAATAATATGATCCGGCTTCGGCTTTCCTCTGCTTTGTCTGTGACCTTCAAGATGGGCTTCACTCTTCTCCCAATTTTTCCATGATTCTTCAGAATCCCAACGAATCATGACAACGACTTCTTCATCACCTTTTCTGCTTTTCTTAACCAAAACGCTCAAATCGATAAACCCTTCAGATTTTTCAATAGCTCCCTCTTGGCTGAAACGACTTACGACTTTATCAGAAGTGCCTTCCTTGACAATAATGGTTTTGGTTTCAATAAACATTAATCTTCTCTCCATTTCTTTATACAAAAGTAAGTTATTTCTATATTTTATTGATAAAGATTATCAATGTCAATTATTCCTCTGTATAAAGCTTTCGTTTTAAAGTTTCCACTACGTTCTATCAAAAAAACAGTCGTTCTCAAGTTTAGAACGACTGTTTTAATTAACATATTCGGCTCTATCTACGCTTGGTATATCTCAAATGCTTCCTCTGCAGTGCCATCGTTATGAACAATGTGGTTTAATGCCGCAACCATCCTTTTAGGAGTTGGATCTTGCACAATATTACGTCCTACGGCTACTCCTTTAGCACCTACATCCATACAATGTCTCACAAATTTGAAGTATTGCAATTGGTCATCTGTCTTCGGACCACCTAAAGCTAATACAGGCCTTTGCGCTCGTTTTACGATTTCCGCATCCCCTGGTTCCCCTGAAAATCTTGTTTTAATAATATCTGCGCCTAACTCAGTACCAACCCTTGCAGATGCTGCAATGATTTCAGGTTTATTGGATTCAGGAGTGGTTACAGCATAGCCATATGGCAATGTTTCACACATAAACACCATGTTCCATTTATCCGATTCACGTGCTAGTTCCCAGGCAATTCTGTGTGAAGCTACTTCATTATGCGCTCCTGGGAATGTCATGGAAATTACGCCATCAGCTCCAAGTCTTAAGGCGTCTTCTACAGTAACAAAGCCTTCAGTACTTGGTACACTCGGATCGAATATACCACTCGTAATATCTGCCCTAATTAATAGCCCTACATTTTGGAATTGTTTTTCGTGTGTCTTTGCCATTCCATACGTTACGAGAACCGTATCAAGTCCACTCTCAACCAATTCAGGTAGAATTTCTATCGTACGATCAATGCCATCCGTATCACTAGCAAAATTATAACGATCCAATGCAAGCGTAATCGACTTTCCATCATTTGCAAAAATTCTTGACATACGTCTTACCTTTGACATGTTATTTCTCCTTTTTCGATAAAATGATTTATATTTTTCAACATTTACTTTTCATTCATTGTACTTATATACATCGCTATCTCCGCAGCCAGCTTTTTAGGCGTATTAGCAAATGCATCTACTGTACTTCCAGCCATATGCGGTGTAATTGTTACATTATCCAATGTTAAAAAAGGATGATTTTCAGGCAGCGGCTCTTGGTCGAATACGTCTATCGCAGCGCCTGCAATCAGGTTGTTTTGCAAGGCATCAATCAAGTCCTTTTCATTTACTAAACCGGATCTTGCTGTATTAACAATAATTGCGGTTGGTTTCATCTTTAGAAAGTGTTCACGATTAATTAGATTCATAGTGTCTTCAGTTAAACGACCATGCAGTGTAACAATGTCTGACTCTTCTACTAATGTATCAAGCCCGACATTCGGAAACGAAGATTCTCCTTTAAAATATGGGTCGTGAAAGATAATTCTCATGCCAAACCCGTTTAAGAAGCGCCCCACTAATTGCCCGACATTTCCGAAGCCGATAATCCCCAGCGTCCGTCCTTCCAACTCAGGAACGAAAGCAGAGTTAGGAAATTCCTTTCTCCAATCTGCTTTTTTTAAGGCGGCATGGGAACGTGCAATATTTCTTATTTCTGAAAGAATTAATCCGACAGTGAATTCAGCAACACTGCGTGCATTCCTTCCGGGAGTATTCAAAACCATAATTCCTCTTTCTTTTGCAAGCCCTTCATTCACGTTTTCAATACCGCCCCGAAGCACGCCAATTATCTTCAAATTGCTTGCCTGTTCTATTACTTTTCTGTTAACGGGGGCAAATTGCGTGATGATTATATCAAACTCACTAATATTCTCAAGTAAGGATTCAGGCAAATCCAACGCTTCACTGCCCCCTTGTTCAACAGCCAGGTTATCTTTTTGCAAATGTTCAAGGTTCTCATGCTTCCATTCTCTGACCGTAACCTCTACTCCAGAATCCTTGAGTTTTTTTAGACCCTCCTCCATCATCTCTGCCGGGATAAAAAGATCGGCAATCGCGAGACATTTCATACCTATCACTCCTATAATCTATTATTTGGCTCATTTACGACAGGAATAGCACAATTCTTTGCTTCATCTGTTGTGGCTGAGCTTAACGCATCAACATGCCACCCGTAGCGTCAAGCGTTGCCCCGGTTATATAATTGGCTTTCTCTGAGACCAAGAATGATACAATCTCAGCTATCTCATGCGGTTTTGCTACTCTGCCCAACGGAATTCTATTTAAATAATAGTCCTCATTCTTTTGCAGCGAGTCTTTAATCATTTCTGTTTCTACAATCCCTAAGGCAAGATTGTTTACATTTATATTGTTTTTAGCTACTTCCCTTGCAAGAGAGATTGTAAAGCCTATCATTCCAGCCTTGCTTGCTGCATAGTGGGCATGTCCTGTCGTTGAGCCGTGAAAAGCAGCCTGGGAAGTAATATTTAATATTTTTCCTCCTTTATTTTGCTCCAGGCAATGATTTACAAAAGTTTGACTCGTAAGAAAAACGGAAGTAAGGTTCGTGTCTATCGTGCTATTCCACTCCTCTAAATCCATATCTTTTACATAGCTTTTTGGCCAAATCGCAGCATTATTTACCAATATATCCACTGTTCCAAAATGGTCGATGGACTTTTGTACAAGTTCAATGCAATCATTTGCCTGACCTACATCACATTGAATTGCAAAAGCTTCTCCACCTTTTTGTTTGATTTCTTCTACGACCTCAATAGCCTTTGCTTCACTTTTTTGATAAGTAACGACTACTTTAGCTCCTTCATCCGCTAACACGAGAGCAATCTCTCTGCCTACTCCCCTGGAACCCCCAGTGACAATTGCCGTCTTTCCCTTTATTCCAAGTTCCATGTTATACTCCTCCTTATATGCTCCAAACATGCTCCATTGCTTTCATGATTTTCTTGAATCTATCATATTTTTTCTTATACATCTCTTCCTGTTCTGGCTTCGGTTCGATTACTTGTTTGATTTTCACTATTTTAGAAGCAGCTTCTTCAATGGAAGAAAAATGTTTTGTAGCAACACCTGCACACATGGCAGTTCCCAGCGTTCCGTGTTCTTTCACTTCAACGATTTCAAGCGGTAACTGTAAGCAATCCGCAAACATTTGCAGCCAAACATCTGAATTTGTCACACCACCAGCTATACGGCAAGCAGTTGGCTGGTCACGATATTGCAGCAGTCTTTCAATGTGATACATGTGTCCGAATACAATACCTTCATAAACAGCCCGTAAAAGATGTTTTTTCTCATGCCAGTTATTTAAACCAATGAAGCAGGAAGTCGCATTCGCTACCGTATTCGATCCGAACAGAAATGGGAAGAAGATTACATCGCTTTCTTCCGGTTTTGTGTCTGCCACCATTTCATTACACAAATCATATATAGAAATCCCTCTGCTTTTAGCTATCGACTTCTCCCCTTCCAGGAATTGATTAATAAACCATTCGAGATTGCTTGCAGAGGTTGGACTAGCCTCAGTGGTTAACCAATAGTCAGATGCACAATAGATAGAGGTCATGAATAGTTCTTTGTCTATGACCGGTTTTTTCGTAATGTATTCATTAATGCTCCAAGTACCTGCCACAATGCAAAGCTTGTTTTCTTCGATAAGCCCGGTAGCAATAGCTGAAGCTGCAATATCGAAAATCCCTCCAGCGATAGGTGTACCTTCTTGTAAACCCGTTTCGTGTGCAGCCTCTTTTGTTACATAACCGCATATATCTGTCGAACTTTTTAATGGAGGAAGCTTTTGGAATACATCCCTTATCCCGAAGAAGTGTAGCAGCTCCTCATCATACTTTTTATCTTTTACGTTTAATAAGTTTGTTCCAGACATATCGGTTATTTCCGAGTATGCTTCCCCTGTTAAACGGTAACGAATCAGATCTTTAACCATAAAAATCCATTCAGCATTATTCACAGCATCCGGATGATGTTCTTTTAGCCAGGCTAATAATGCAACTGGCTGTCCGGCCCACATGGATTGCATCGTCTTAGGTAGCACTTCGCTAAGAAATCGCTCATCTTTGTACCACTCATCAATATACTTTTTAGCTCTCGTATCAGTAGAAATAATGCCATTATACGTAGGATTTCCATCCTTATCGACTAAGTACAATCCATTGCCGTGACCGGTTATTGCTATACCTTCGATGAGTGAAGGATCGATTTGTGATTGATGCAGTACATCTTTAATTACCGTTACATTCGCCTGCCATAACCCCTCAATATCTCTTTCAGTATGTCCAGGCTGTGGCATGAGCATTTTCGTCTTCTTACTCGAAACAGCTACCTCTTTCCCTTCAATTGTATACAAGGCTGCCTTCGTAACCGTTCCACCATTATCGATACCTAATAAATATTTACTCATTCAACTATCTCTCCTTATGCAAATAGTGAGGCCAGTTTAATTAATAACCATCCTAGCGGAGTGGTTGCGCCTCCGACCAGGTTAGCTAATTGCGTTGATTGACTTACATTTTCAGGAAGCGTAACATTCGCTATTCTGGCTGCATCTGTAAAATATTCTGCAACGCTTGTGCCCGCATATAACACCATCGTCAATATGAGAAGCCCGGTTATATAGAGACGAACCATATTTTGTTTCAAATAAGGAGCAGCCATCGGAAGCAAGAAGACTAATGAAGCCAGATCCGTGAATGGCAATAATTTATTACCTGGCAAAATAACGGCCAAAATTAATGCCGAAGGAATCATAAGCAATCCCGTTGCCAATACCGAAGGGTGTGCAATCAAAACGGCCGTGTCCAGGGCAATATAAAATTCTCTATCAGGAAACTTTTTCTTTAAATAAACTTCTGCTGCATCTCTTATAATTGTCAGCCCTTCAACTAAGACATCTACCATCTTCGGCAGCAAGACCATTACTGCAGCTACGGTTACCCCGAGCGTCAATATCGCAGAAAGATCAAATCCAGCTAAAATCCCTAGCAAGATACCAAAAATCGTTCCTAAAGTTAATGGTTCACCTAATATTCCAAACTTTTTCATTACGGTTTCAGGGTCTGCTTTAATGTTTTTCAGTCCTGGGATTCGATCAATAATCCAGTTTACCGCAATACCAACGGGTACAAATACCGCTGTTGTCCCATGCGGGAAGGATACCCCCTTCAAATTAAATTCTTTCTGGATTTTGGGAGCGGTTACATCAGCAATAAAGAGAACGACCAAGAAATGAAGTAGTGCCGCAATACTTGAAATGACAATACTGTCTGTAAAACTGTAAATAACCGCTCCCGTTATCATAAATGTCCAAAAGTTAAATATGTCGATATTAACAGTTTTAGTTAATTTACATACGAGAAGAACGATATTTAAAATAATGGTTCCAAATACGACAAACGGCACGATAGGCGTGCCCCAACCAATCGTTGCAGCAACCGGCCATCCTGGGTCAATAACAGTTAAATCAAGATTGAAGCGCTTTACCATCGCTTCCGCAGCTGGACCCAAACTTTCTAACAACAAACTGATAATAACATTGATTCCGACAAAACCAATCCCTACTAACATTGATGCTTTAAACGCCCTACCTAATCCTACTCTAAACAGCATGGCCAAAATAAAAAATATAATTGGCATCATAACCGAAGGACCTAACTTAATCACCCAATCAATAATCCCCATGTTCCATTCCCCTTCTTGTTTAATTTTATATATAAAAAATCCCCACAAAGAACAGACAGGAATATTACCTGTCAACTTTGTGGGGATTCTCATTATCTCATGCCCAATCAATCTATTTTGTTGTAGATGACTTACCATAATTCGCTTTTACTTGTCGTCAGCGCATGAAAACCTGCATTAAACACTTGCTTGATCGTTTCAGGGGTATCTATAAATCCTCCGGCCAATAAAGGAACACCGGGTGCTGCTTTTTTTATGGCATTAACAAAATGTACAGCAAAAGGTGCCGGTAACATTTCAATTCCATCAAGGTGACACTTTTCAAGCGACTTCATACCGCTTTCAAAAGATCTTGAATCCAAGAGGAATAGCCTATAAATAGAGAGCAACTCTATTTTTTTTGCAGCGTTTACAATTCTTTGATTTGGCGATATGACGCCGTCTACTTCGAATAATTCTTTTAGAATCTTAACCCCTTTGGTATCCTTTGTCAAGCCCTCGACTAAATCCAAATGAACGATTACTTTCTTGTTTTCTTCATGGCATTTTTTCGTTAGGCTCTTTAAGTTTCCGATGTGAACATCAGAAAGTAGGATGAATGGGGAATCGCTTTTTAGTGCAGCATCTAAATATTTTAATTTACGGATCGAAGGAATAATCGTATTCTGTCCTAAAATATTTATCACACCCTACAGAGTAAAACGTTTTCAGATGATTTTAATATATGAATCGTTACCTTGTCAATTATCAACCGTGTTATACGACTCCTCGCTCCGAAGATAATGCTCCGTTGTTATCGGACGTAACAACTGTCTCTAAAAGCATTAACCTGTACACAAAAGGAAAACATAATTTAAAAGTCTTATCGCAGAGGTGTCATCTTGTTAAAACCAATTATTTCAGTGTTTTTAGCAATGGGACTTATAATTGCTGTACCATTCACTTGTCACGCTGAAACTATATATAAACCACCTGAGCAATCAAAGGAAGAATTATATCAAGACATTTTTGTCTCCTTGCTTATGCCATATATTCAAAAGCAAATAGATAATTATTACACAAAAATCCTAACTACCTCCCCTGTAGTTTATCCATATTTGGTTTATGTTTTAAAAGCCGAAAGAATCGGGAATTATCGTTCCTTCGATTTTTTAGTGAAACTTAAAGTCACTCCAGTTGTTGGACCACATATTTCTGTCGGCATCGATTACTTGACATTTAGAATAGGGGGGAGCGGCGGTATTGAATTAAAAAAGTTTGAGCATATAAAAACTGAGGAGCTGCCCGCAAACTGGAAACACATTATTAGAAATTAGCTGGCGCTTCAGGCTTTACTCTTCGCCTGAACCTGATGGACCTACTTTGACGGGATGATGCACAAGATTAGCTCCAGAGACAAAGGTGGGATTCTCAGGAACCAATTCACCTATATACATCTGGTTTGATAAATCGACAAATGTTTATGGTGGGGGGGAAGAAAAGAATATGTAAATGTATAAAGTGAGATGTATATAGTATGTAACATATGATGTGGTTAAATATCTGCATTTGTTACCGTTTTAAGGGAACGATAGTTAAAATAACTAAAAGCTGATATTTCTAAAATAAAGAAATATCAGCTTTTGATTTAAAAATGTTCATACTAATACTTTATACATTTCATTTTTAAAAATAAGTGTTTCTCAACAATCAGAATGGCAAATCATCATCCGAAATATCAATCGGACGTTGATCGTCTGCGAACGGATTTTCATTCCGGCTAGATCGTGCTACTCCCCGTTCAACTTCTCCTGTCCCTTGCCCACCTCCAAGAAATTGTACATTCTCGGCAATAACTTCGGTCACATATACCCGACGCCCCTCATTATTCTCATAGTTGCGAACCTGAAGGCGGCCTTCCACAGCGGTTTGCCTTCCTTTATTTAAGTATTGAGCGCATAACTCTGCCTGCTTGCTCCATACCACCACAGGGATAAAGTCAGTTTCCCGTTCGCCCTGCTGATTGGTGACCCTCCGATCAACCGCAAGTGTAAAGGTGGCAACGGCTGTACCGCTCTGCGTATAGCGCAGCTCTGGATCTTTTGTTAATCTGCCAATCAAAATCACCCTATTTAACATCGTGTTCCCTCCTCTCTCGTTTCTTTAATCGTGTGCACATATCACATGTGCTTGTACACTCGTTCACTATATTAGCATTCGGCAAAAAGTCGCTTGCGTATACTGCTCTATGCCGATTTCTCCTCTGTGTTTTCCAATCGTGCCCTTCTCAGCTGCTTGAAGTAGCGGTGTACCGAGGTAAAGTGTGCAGATGGTAAAGCTTCCACTGTCGTAAAGCGTCTCCCCATCTCCTCTGCTTCTTGTACGACATCAACTTTATGCTTAACGAGGTATGCAATAATAGCCTGTACAATATCTGCCTCTTGAGCATTCTCATTAAAATCATGAATCAGGCCGCGCAGATAATTGGCCTGCATGTCATTAATGAAAGCTGAACTTTCTACTTCGCCTCGTTCCTGAGCCTTCTCCGTTTTCTTCTCCATTTTTTCGGATGGTATACGCTCATCTTCTCGATTTTCCTTATAACCAAATACATCGGAATAGAATATACCGTCTGTCCAATCCATCTTCTCATAAAAAGATTTGAATGAATCAGGGAGCACTGGAATACCGTATTTGTATTCGTACTCCGAGAGACCAAATTTCTTAAGGTTCTGTAGATAGAACTTGCTCTGTGGCTGCCCCTCTTTATTACGGTTCGCCCGAATAGAGATGACTTCTCCCCGATAAATGTGCGCCGCAATCCCTAACCAGGAGCTGCATTTCTTCATTCCATCCGATACAGCGGATTTAATTGCCTGTTCCATTGCATCGCCACCTGGTTTGGCGTCTCCGCGCAGCTTGCTGATGGCATGTACGCCATACTGACGTACGCTGTGCTCCTTGCCATTAATGATAGCACGAACCTTTACCCATACCCCTACACACCAAGTGTCTGTATTTACTTGAGCTTCTTCTGCTTCATATTGAAATTGATCAAACAACAGTGCATTCCTATCCGCAATACACTGTTGGGAAATATAAATATTGCCGTCATAATTCACTTTATAATGGCGGTACAGAAACGGAGCATCCGCTAGCTTTAGCCAGCGTTCCTTCTCCATCATTTGCTCTCTATAGGAGTCAGACATTTCAACACCTAATGATTGCGCTATTTTATCAATGCTCATACTGCTTTCCCCTTTCTTAGATGCTCACACAAAACACGTCGGGAAATCACGCCTATACAAGAACTTATGTTCTCATTATAGTACATACGTTCGCTTTTAGCAAGCAAATAAGGGGGAACAAAACTTATTTCGGCTTTGGCAATGCGGCAAACGAATAACCTTGTTTGCCAAGACGGTCGATGATCTGCGGTAATACCTTCAATGTTTGCTGTCGCTCATGCAACAAAATAATCGATCCTGGACGTACGTTTTGCAAAACATTATCTATGATTTTTTCCGGGTGCTTTGCCAAATTCCAATCCCGGCTATCTACATCCCAATAGATTACGTATTGTTTTTCATCGGCTGCTATTCGCTTTGTCATGTCATTCATCGCCCCATATGGAGGGCGGAAGTATACGGAAGGCACCTGTATGTGCTTCTCCACTGCACGAATCGCATCCTTGATTTCCCGCTCTTGATACGATTTCGATTTCCCGGACAGCGACGCATGATGCATCGTATGCGTACCAATGACATGTCCTGCATCAGTCATTTCTCGACCGATATGGCCGTAGGCTTCTGTCATCCGCTGTCCAATCCAGAAGAAAGAACCTCGTATCCCCCTCTCCTCCAGAACGGATACAATTTTTTCTGTATATGGGCCTGGACCGTCATCAAACGTCAGGTAAATCACTTTTTCGCCGTTCTTATAATCCAGGTTAGTAACTGCTTTTCCCGGCGGCATTGTAACAGAAGGTCTTGCTGGTGCAGGAGTTGTAATTTGCGTACTTTTCTTTTCTGGTTCCTGGATTTGTATTACCGGCTCCGTTTGCCGTATTTCTTTTAACTTCCCAGCCAGTGGCGGAGCTGTTAAAGCCGAAGTGACCGCCTTAGCATCTTCCACATTGTTCCAAGCGACTCCCGCTCCTCCACATGTAAGCAGCACTGCCGTCGCCAGCAGTACGTTTCTCTTTCTAAATACACCCATGATGAAACGCCTTCTTTCCCCATCTGTATATATAATTTGATATCTGGAAACTTTTGATGTTCAGTTCAAACAGCTCCCATTATCCTGCAATGCGTCTCCGAAAGGGTTAAAAAAAGGTTAACCGAACCGTTCGCTATGTATAGAATTTCTTTCCATTATCTCATTCCTTCTGCCCTCTAACGTGCTATACTGGGCGTAAGAATGCAGGGGGTGATACATCTTGAAACACTTGCGAAATGGACTTATTTTGACCTGTATGCTGTCCACTATAACAGGAGCTTCTACCTTTGCTGCTCCTCCAATGTCAACAGCTACAACGACCAAAGTAGAAGCCTTGCCCGTATCAACTTCAGATGCCGGATACGGTAGCATCCCGGCTAATATACAGCAAAAAATTACAGGCATCTCTTTTACGAAGAAGACACCTGTAAAAATGAGCGATCTATCGTATGTACGTGTACGATACATAGGTTTTGATAATAAGGCACATACAGGGGAACTTATCGTTCACAAAAAGCTGGCAAAGGACGTATTCGAGATTTTTGAAGAGCTATATCAAAAACGGTATCCGATTGAACAGGTCAATCTCATCGATGAGTACAAAGGATCAGATGAGCTATCGATGAAGGCTAACAATTCTTCCGCATTTAATACGAGAGCTATAGCTGGTAAGAAAACAATGTCAAATCATAGCTACGGCATTGCCGTCGATATCAATCCGCTGCAAAATCCTCATGTAGTCGGGAGTAAAGTAAGTCCGGCAAGCGCCAAAGCATATGCAAACCGGAAAGTCGCCCGAAAGGGAATGATTATGAAAGGAGACGCGTGTTATAACGCGTTTAAAAAGCGTGGCTGGAGCTGGGGTGGAGAATGGAAAAGCTCCAAAGACTATCAACACTTTGAAAAGAAAATCAAATAAGGCAAAAATGAAGCTGCTGTAGCGGATAAACCCGTGCGGCAGCTTCATTTTATTTGAGAGAAGAAACTTTTTCACATTATATCGTATGCGATACTTTAGAATCGATCCATCGAAAAGCTTGCTCAAAATCCCGGATTACATCCTCCGCATCTTCGATTCCTACAGAGATACGTAGCAGCGTATCCGTAACTCCCATCTGCTTACGCTGCTCTTCCGGTATGCTGGCATGCGACATCCGGGCTGGATACGTAATAATGCTCTCCACAGCTCCGAGGCTCACCGCGAGGGCAGGCAGAGTTAGATTATGTAAGAACTGCTCTACCTGCTCTACGCTGCCAAGCGTAAACGAAATCATCCCTCCGAAGCCTTTGGCTTGTTTGAGTGCCAGTTCATGCCCTGGATGTTCCGGTAATCCAGGATAATATACGGCTTCTACCTCAGAGCGTGACGCAAGCCAAGATGCGATTTGCCGTGCATTTTTCTCATGCTGGTCCATCCGTACTTTTAGCGTCTTCAAACCACGCAGCAAAAGCCAGGAATCTTGCGGTCCAAGAATAGCGCCGAAAGCATTCTGGATGAAACCAATTTCGTCCGAGATTTCCTGGCTGGCCACCACAACGAGGCCCCCCACTACATCGCTGTGACCGCCAATATACTTCGTGGCGCTGTGTACTACAATGTCTGCTCCCAATTCCAGTGGACGCTGCAAATAAGGCGTCATGAACGTGTTATCGACAATCGTCAATAATCCCCGCTGTTTAGCTATCCGGGATGCTTCTTCAATATCGGTAATGTTCATCTGCGGATTGGACGGGCTCTCCAAAAAGATAGCCCGCGTCGCCGAGGTAATCGCCGCCCGTACTGCTTCTGTATTTGTCGTATCAACGAATTTTCCACGAATGCCAAAACGAGGGAAGAGCTTTGTAATCGCTCGGTACGTGCCTCCATATATATCATCCGAAAGCAAGACCTCATCTCCTGCACTTAATAAACAAAAGACAGAAGAGATGGCAGCCATTCCTGAAGAAAACGCAAAACCTGCATATCCTCCTTCCAATTCAGCGATCGTCTGCTCAAGCGCCTCACGAGTCGGATTCCCGGAACGGGAATAATCGAATTTCCCCGGTTCGGAAAGCGAAAATTGATGGAATGTTGATGCCTGATAAATGGGCGTACTTAGCGCGCCATGATGTCTCCCACTACTAGGCTTCGCCTGAACAAGCTTGGTTCCGAAAGACACTTCTTCCCTCTCGTTATTGTTTAACATCGTAACGCCCCCTCTAAATCTATAAGTAAATCATCTATATTCTCAATGCCAACAGACAATCGTAACAACCGATCGGTAATCCCAAGTTGCGCTCTTACTTCCTCTGGAATATCCGCGTGCGTTTGTCGAGCGGGAAACGTAATAAGACTTTCCACCCCTCCGAGACTTTCCGCAAATGTAATAACTTTTATGTTTTTTAAAATACGGGGCACGAGATCAGAATTACGAACAGAGAAGGATAACATCGCTCCAAACCCGGACGCCTGCTCACTAGCAAGATGGTGGCCGGGATGTTCCGGAAGTCCCGGATAATATACAGCTTCCACTTCAGGATGCTTCTGCAGCCATTGGGCTAGAGCCAGAGCGTTTTGTTGCTGTCTCTCCAGTCTTACCGCAAGCGTTTTAATGCCACGCAGGATAAGCCAGGAATCTTGCGGTCCGAGAATCGCTCCGCACGCATTCTGCAAAAGTCCAATGCGCTCGCCTAGTTCTTCTTCACGCACTGCTACAAGACCCGCAACCGTATCATTGTGTCCGCCTAAATATTTCGTCGCACTATGCAATGTAATATCTGCACCACATGCGAGCGGCTGCTGCAAATATGGTGTCATAAATGTATTATCAACAATAAGCAACAAGTCGCGGGCTTTTGCTAGATCAGTAATCCTTCTAAGGTCGGTAATTTTCATAAGCGGATTGGTTGGTGTCTCGATAAACAAAGCCCGCGTCTCTGGACATATCGCAGCTTCTACCTTTTCTATACAGGACGTGTCAACAAAGCTTGCAGTAATGCCTAATTCATGAAATACCTGTGCAAGCAGCCGGTAGGTCCCTCCGTATAAGTCTTCGGATACAACCAGATGATCACCCGGCTTAAACAGGAACAATACCGTGGTAATAGCCGCCATTCCCGAAGAAAAGGCGAACCCTTTAGTACCTCCTTCTAGAGCCGCAATCGCTTGCTCCAATGCTGTACGAGTCGGATTGGCAGTACGTGAATAATCATAGCCCGTACTTATCCCCAGCTCTGGATGTTGAAATGTAGCGCTCTGATAAATCGGAGTACTAATCGCCCCCGTTGTGTTATCTTTTTCCATACCTGCTCTTACAAGCAATGTCTCCATGTTCATATTCCTTCTTCATCCTCCTGATTTTCTTAAAGTAGCAAAAAAGAAAGCACTCTCTGTCGCAGAGAGTGCTCATGTTATAAAAACAGGTCTACACTCTCTCATCGCCAGGAACAATCATTCCACAGGCATTAGCACCGTTTAAGCGAGAATGTATCTTCGCTTAATGGTTGCCGGGCTTCATCGGGCCAGTCCCTCCACCGCTCTTGATAAGAGAATATTTATTTATGCATTTACAGCTTCAAAACATTCCTTTACAAATAAAAAACCTCTCTATCTGAGATAAAGAGGATTGTGCGCATCCTTCTTATCTCTCAGGCTTATACTATCCTGCTGGATTTGGCACCTTCCTCCCTTTTAATAAAGGTAATGGGGTTGCCGGGCTTCATCGGGCCAGTCCCTCTGCCGCTCTTGATAAGAATAATCAGTATAATTAATTTTCTCAATCATAATTCGTTTTCACTCGAACTGTCAATCTTTTTTTAAAAACGAAAGAAAATTCGGCAAACAGTAGAGATAAACGTTCTTCTAAAACGAATGTCATATCCTATGGTAAGGTAATTGTATAGAAAAGACAGTAAGATTCTCGTTCGAGTGAATGGAAATCGTACCTCCATGCTTCTCTATTATTTGCTTGCAAACAAATAATCCTAACCCAGTGCCAAGATCTTTCGTGGTGAAAAAAGGCTCAAAAATCGTCTGTAGTACTTCTTTGTCAATAATCGGGCCATTATTTGAAACGGTAATAACAATTTTTCCCGGGATTTTTCGCAATGAAATTTCTATCTTTTTTTCTTTCTCTTTTACATGTAACGCTTCAATTGCATTAAATAAAATATTGATAAGGACTTGCCTAATTTCATCGTAATAACCGTGAAATAAAATATTACACGTCAACTCTTTAGATATATCGATATGGTTGTTAAGAAAGCTAGGATACAGAAAATTTAATACTTGATTAATCAACTGTTCCATATCGAAATCTTGCTTTTCTTTCCCGATAATTTCTTTTTTAGAAAGCATTAAAAATTGGGATACACGGAAATTAAGCTCCTCTAATTCGCTATCAATAATGTCTATGTATTTTAAATCAGGATATTCAGTTTTCAATAACTTAATAAATCCTTTGATAGAAGTAAGCGGATTACGAAATTCATGGACAAAGCTCGAGGTCATCTGTCCAAGAATAGAAAGTCTATCCTTATGGTTCGTATCAATCACAACTGACTTTTCCTCAAGCATTTTATTTTTTAATTCGGTATAATGAGAGACCGCATAATACAAGAATAAATCGAAGCATTCATTAATACGGTCAATGGTAGGTTGTAGCTCTTCCATACTCATCCCGAATAACGTTAAGCGCTTAAAAATTTGGCTTCGTCCAGCGTTTACATTATAAACGAATTCCCCGATGTTAATATTCGCCTCTATCCGCTCCTCCGCAATTCGATATGCAAGACGCTTCAATGTCTCTTTCTCGCCCTCGTTATCGAGAATCTGAATAACGATTTCATACATTTTTGTCCCATTTCGAAACACTTTATTCCGGAAAGGATCATTCTCCGAAACAAAAGCATTCTCTCTCCACTCTCTTACTAATACGTCTGCTTGCTGTTTCAGGAAATCAGTAAACCTTTTCATATCGTCCATTATACTCATCACTTTCCTTATAAGAATGGAAGTACAATCATCTTCGACATGCAGTAGTAGATACCTGAAAAACCCTTGCTTTATATAGTCTACGATTCAATCCATCAAAACGGAATCCTTATATACAGTTGATAGCCCGCTCCCTTTGTTGTTGTGATTTCCAATGTACCATCCAACTCTTTAACACGCTTGCGCATCGCAGTCAAACCAAAGCCATATACTATATTTTCGCATCCTACGCCATTATCTTCGAGAAGAAAAAACACCGCATTATCCATCGGTCGAAGCATAAAGCAGAATTGTGTGCTTTGCCCATGACGAAGACCGTTCGTTAGTCCTTCCTGCAACGCATGATAGATCACCTTCTTATGCGACACAGGCAACCCAGGCAACGGTAGCAATTCATAGTTTATTCTTGCCCCGGTATGCTTTTCTGTTTCCTGGATAAGCTGCAGAACGGAAGGTAGCAACTCAAATCCCGACTCCTCCTCTTTAATCATGCGAACAGATTGGCGTATTTCATTCAGTCCTTTTCTTACCAAATCCTGCGATAATTCTAACTTTTCCAACGCTAACGGGATATCGCGGGCGATTAATCGTTTGCCGGCTTCGATTTGGACAATGGTCGTAGTAAGCGTATGACCCACAATATCGTGGATTTCTCCTGCAATCCGGTTTCTCTCTTCTAGAGCCGACATCTGGGCACGCGCCTCCGCCATCTCCTGCAGTGAATATTCGAGTGTCTTCGTCCTCTCCTCCACTCTCTTCTCAAGCGTGTTATTTAACTCCAGAAGCTCCACTGACATACTTTCCACAGTCGAGAAAGCCTTTGAAAACTTATGCGCAAGTGTAACGGAATGAATAAGGATAAAAAATACCAGACCGAATGGCGTCAAATCACCTGTATTCACCCATCCGAGGTAATAGAAAATATCATTTACACCCATCAGAAGATACATTAATCCGCCCGTTACATTAAGCAAAGCAAGCTTTCTTTTATAAAGCAACACCTTCATAAGCACATAAATCATGTAGAAAATTCCGTAGCCAACGAGCAAATAAAAGGCCAGAATAAACCATGTATAGATAGCAGGAGGCAGCAAAAGAACCGGGATCGCAAATATAATGAATGTCCATTTTGCCAGACGGACCATCATCTCTTTAACTTCATCAGGATACAATGAATAAATAAACAAAATAAACAGCGGCATGCTTAAGTAGAAAGCAAGATACTCGATTCTAAGACCAATATCCCATGGAAAGTTGGGAAAGAAACTTACCAGAATAACTTCACCAACCAGAAGAGCACGAATGCCTGTAATAATACAGAAAAAACCGAAATACAGCAGCGATTTATCCATGCGTAAAAACAAATAGAGGCTAAAATGATAGAATCCCATAATAAATAGGCTAGAAACAAAGAACATATCAAAAGCGAATTTTGCCTCTCTTTTTTTGGTTATTTGCTTTTCATCTCCGAACAGAATATCCTTCCATATCCCGCCTTTGCGGTGCATGAAGTTGGAGACCTGCAGGACAATTTCTACCGTTCCGTTTTGCGGTTGAAAATAAACTACCTGGGGCAAATACTGCGGCTGCATATCCGCTTTGCTTTTACCGACGACTCCATTCGATGCCACTTTCTTCCCGTCAATAAACAATGTGTAAGCGGTAGACGCGGTAGGCATATAAAGAGCCTTCGGCGTCCCTATTTCTTCAGGGTTGACGTTTACTTTCAAAACAAATGTGGCATACCCTTCCCCCGACAGCGTATGACCGCTGGCAGAATAGCCGTTCCAAGTTCCAGGCAACTGGAGAGTGCCCTTCTGTTGTTGGTTTACAGGTAAATCGGCAGGCGCAAGCAAACGATGCCAATAGAAATCCCACTCTCCACGCAACTTTAATACACCCTGGTTTGTAAAATTCCATTTCCCTGCATCCAAGACACCTTGGACAGCCGACGGCGCAGCTGACAGAACATGTCCATCCCGGGTGCACCCCGACAATACAGCGAGTAGTAAAAGCAAGATACAGAAAGTTACAAAAGTATATTTCATCGGATTTTTCCTCTTCAGTACAGAAAATCACTTCCCTCTCCACATTAGTCTCCGTATATAGTGATTCTATCGTGTTTCTCTTCTGTGGAATACATTAATTTCTATTTATTGGGGTAGTTATATAATATACAACCGAACAGGAGGAAAATCATGGCTGAAGATAACTCAATAAAAGGTAAGATGCCTCAGTTTCCAGAACCGTACTGGAGAACCTCCGTAGAGCTCCCATCCTTTCCAAAACTTACTGCTAATATAGAGACCGACGTTGCCATAGTGGGAGGAGGAATCTCGGGGATTACTACCGCTTATCTACTCGCAAAAGAAGGAATACGTGTCGCACTTATAGACTCCAGTACTATCCTCAACGGTACTACCGGGCATACTACTGCAAAAATAACCGCACAGCACGATATCATCTACAATGAATTTATCAATCATTTAGGTGAAGAAAAAGCTAAGCTTTACTATGAAGCGAACCATCAGGCTTTGCATTTCATAAAAAACACAGTGAGTGAAAATAAAATCCAATGCGAATTCACAGAAGAAGATGCTTATATTTATACAAATTCTGATGAATACTTGAGCAAGCTGAATGACGAATTCGCAGCCTATCAGCGGCTCGGGATCGAAAGCGAATATGTGGACACGCTTCCCCTTTCTTTACCAACGAAAGCGGCTATTATCATGAAAAAGCAAGCGCAGTTCCATCCACTCGCTTATTTAACGTATCTTGTGCAGGAGATCATCAATGCAGGCGGCGTCATATACGAAAACACGACAGCTACCGATATCGAAGAAGGAACTCCTCCTACAATCGTTACGAGAGACAGGCATAAAATTACGTGCAAGTATGCGGTGTCCTGTTCCCATTTCCCTTTCTATGATGGACTCAGTATGTATTTTGCGAGGATGTATGCTGACAGATCCTATGTATTGGGAATTAAAACGGAAAAAGACTACCCTGGCGGTATGTATTTAAGTGCTGAAAATCCGAAACGCTCTCTTAGATATACGTCGATGAACGGAGAAAAATTAATATTAGTAGGTGGCGAAAGCCATAAAACCGGACAAGGAATATGCACGATAAAGCACTATGAAGCCCTTGAATCCTTTGCTGAAGAGACGTTCGGCATTAAAGAGATTCCCTACCGTTGGTCTGCGCAGGACCTTGTAACTTTGGACAAGGTCCCTTATGTTGGACATATTACTTCTGGCC
Source organism: Aneurinibacillus migulanus (assembly GCF_001274715.1). Taxonomy (GTDB): domain Bacteria; phylum Bacillota; class Bacilli; order Aneurinibacillales; family Aneurinibacillaceae; genus Aneurinibacillus; species Aneurinibacillus migulanus. The sequence goes on from NZ_LGUG01000002.1 coordinate 248,122, forward strand.
ATCCGAATATTTTAGTTGCAGCAGGATACAGAAAGTGGGGTATGACCAACGGAACAGCCGCTGCCTTATTACTGCACGATATCATCACCGAAACAGAAAACCCTTATCATGAGCTTTACACACCTTCAAGATTTAATGCCGATCCTAGCGTAAAAAACTTCATCACGCAAAACGCCGATGTGGCAAAGCATTTGATCAGCGGAAAGTTGGAGTTTGTCTCTGTCAGACCTGAAGATTTAGCGAACGGCGAAGGCTCGGTTGTCACTGTTAACGGAAAAAGAGCAGGCGCTTATAAAGATGATGAGGGGAATCTACACATCGTTGATACAACTTGTACCCATATGGGCTGCGAACTTGAATGGAATCATGGCGAAAGAACATGGGATTGCCCTTGCCACGGCTCCAGATTTTCCATACATGGAAATGTTGTAGAAGGACCGGCAGAAAAACCTCTGCAACGAATTAAAACAGAATAATGCGATGTACAATACGGTGCTCCCCTCCATAATCAGATGGGGAGCGTGTATATTTTAATCCAAGCAAAATACACTGTCCATATCCCTTTTCTTATAGCCAATATAATAAAAATCGTTCGTTTCACAGTCATATATATATTCTTTTTTCCATTCGGAAATATTTTCGATAATTCTATGCATCGCGGTAATGAATTCATATACTTCCCGATTGGACATCGTAGGATGAACAGAGAATCGCACCCATCCTGGTTTACCAGAGAAATCACCCTTACTAATCTGCGATGCGATCATGTGAGATGCACTCTGATCAATTTGAAACAAATAATGCCCATATGTTCCCGCACACGAACATCCTCCACGCACTTGAAAACCAAACCGATCATTTAATAACCGAACGATTAAATTGTAATGGATCTCTTCCACAAAAAAAGAGACAATTCCCAACCTCTCTGGAATATGGTCAGCCAGTACATGCAGCTTCGGAACACTTTTCAGTCCAGGCATCAGAATATCCATTAACTCTTTTTCGCGCCGCAGTATATTTACCGTTCCCATTTGTTCTTTTAGCTTTATGCATAAAGCGGCTTTAATGGTTTGAAGGATTCCTGGCGTACCGCCATCTTCTCTCATTTCTATATTATGAATATACTGATGCTCTCCCCATGGATTAGTCCACAATACCGTTCCGCCTCCCGGTTTATCTGGAACCTCGTTGGAATATAACCTTGAGTCGAAAATAAGTACCCCACTCGAACCCGGACCGCCCAAAAATTTATGAGGAGAAAAGAAAATACCATCCAGTTTTTCAAGAGGTGATGGAGGATGCATATCGATATCTACATAAGGAGCCGAAGCCGAAAAATCAACAAAACAAACCCCTCCATACTCATGCATCTTCCTGGCCAGTCGATGGTATGGCGTTTGAATGCCTGTTACATTTGAACAGGCGGTAAATGAACCGATTTTCCATTTTCGATGGCGATATTTCTCGAGAAGCAGCTCTAATTTCTCTATGCTGACTCTTCCTTCCTCATCCGGCTCTATAATAATAGTGTCTCCAATGGTTTCCAGCCATGAAAGATGATTAGAGTGATGTTCCATATGTGTTATGAAAATAATTGGGCGATTTTCTTCGGCGATAGTTACTTTGTCTTTTGCTATTTCAGGCCACCGTAATCCCATCATTCGTTGCAGTTTATTTACAACCCCTGTCATTCCGGATCCATCCATGATAATAACATCATGCTCATCGGCATGTACGTGCTTTTTTATAATTTTTTGAGCCTGTTTATATGCTAGAGTCATAACTGAACTTGTAATATTCGATTCCGTATGCGTATTAGCAAAAAATGGCCCAAACTCATCACAAATTTTTGTCTCAATCGGGCGATACAGACGCCCACTTGCAATCCAATCGGCATAAATCATCCGTTTTTCTCCGTAAGGAGAAATGAAGTTCTGCTCATTACCAACAATATTTTTTCTGAATTGCAAAAAATACATCTCTAGCTCTTCAAAAAACCGATACGTTTCATTCCCTATCTTCGCTGTAATCAATCCGCCCCCTCCTTTCGCTAACCAACCCCCACTATCTAGATTATGATGTCAGTCGAAAGTAGGTTAAAAAGGGAAGGCCACTAGCCAACTAAAAAAAGAAGACCAAACATGCACTTAGCTGTCTGGTCCTCTTTTTTGATGGATAAGAAAGTACTAATTGAAAAACTCGCGAGGCGCGTGGCACGGCGGATGAAAAAGGACGAGCGGCAACGCCCATGAGTTTTTTATCATTTCTCATTCAAATCGCAGTTACCATAACCATAGCTATGAGAACTTCTGAACTTTCAACGAGGAGCGGCGTATTGAACCATCTTTATATTCCCATAGCTTTCCTTTTGAATTTGAAATGTAAAGAATATCATTTTTCTCGTCATAATCAATACTGGCGATATGGACCTTGCCAATCTGCAGCTTTTGCAGCCCATTTGATGCCGTATATTTGTACAACTCGTCCTTCTCTTCGTTTTTCATATGGACATAGAAAAACTCCAAATAAGGCGAAAAATAAATGTCTTCTATCTTTCCTTCTTTATCTGGCCATTTATAAACGGGAACCGGTTCATCATGTGATCTCTGCATGAGGCGCAGTTCCTGTCCCCTTCGTTTCTCGACCATATAAAGCAGTGCATTGGACTGTCCCAACCATTTCATGTAGGTAATATTCCCGTCTTCCTCCAGCGAATCCCTTCCACTCCGATCTTCGATGATGAGCTTGCTTTCATCTTCTCCCGTTACATAAGCGAGATGAAGAGAGTCGGAAGTCATATCATACCGGACAGCATCATCTGGAACGGTAAGCCGCTTTTTCTCTCCTGATTCCATGCCTGCAGCAGACACTCGTTCTCCTTCTAGAGAAGGCGGCGCCAGGAAATCATCCAGTTGATACAAAGCACCGAATTGAACAATGGTAAGCACCGCCATTCCTATAAACCATAATGATACTTTTCGTATTTTTTTAATGCTCGACACTATTCTTCACTCCGTCTACGATAAAACTAGTGGCTACATAGCGCTCCCCAAGAGGATTGGAAGGCGCCACCAGGAAATCGCCTTGATAGTACAGTTCGGAACTATAACCGCCGTCAAGGTTTGCGGCAAATTCAGCACCGTTATCCAACATAATTTTCTCACAGTCCAGTAACGTAGCCCCCACTCCGTCGCTTCCTCGTCCAGATAATGCCAGCAATAAAATCGCTCCATCGCTCCGCTGTCCAATAGCCGAGCGAGGTGCAATGCCCCAGGAACCGTCATCCTCTCCCAAGAACGGCCGCCCATCCTTTACAAGCTGAGGACCAAAAGAAATCGCATCCTGGATGCCAAGCTCTTTTATTTCTTCATACTTATATTTTCCGATAATCAAAGCTCCCTGTTCCGTAATACCGATAACAGGCTGACGAACCGATTGATCGCCGCTGATATATTTACCACGCGAAATTGTAATTCCCATCGGAATACCGCCTGTGCCTTTACCCTTCACATCATAAAAACCTCCAGCGTTAATCCCCCCGACTGCATTTGCGTCTTTTACCATTTCACTCACAGTTTGTCCGACATTATTAATATGCTTAGTCACAGCGACATGAACGCGTTTCGGATCTTTTACTACTAACAGACTGCCGTTATATCTCTTTTCTTCTATAGGAATGACTTCAATCCCATCGTCATGCACATCGGAAAAATTGTCCGTTCTCATATCTCCTTCGCTCATTTTATCCATGCCTACCGGTTTGTACTTAGCAAGGGCTGTAGGCGAATAGAAATATTCGATATACCAAGGGTGCCTGCTGGTTAATACGGCCCCGATAACCGTACTACGTAGATGCTCGAACGGCCCGTATAACACAAGTGCGGCGGTCGACAATCCCACATAAATAGACAGCAATATTCCGATCCCAAGAAGTTTGCCTTTTTTCTTGCGGCGTTTTCTTCTTCTCGGTAACGTATCCTTCTTATCTATCTTTACAACTGACATCTAAACCATTTCTCCTTTTTTCGCCATCTCCCCAAATATATACTATAGATACTAAAATTGATTGACAACAAAGATAAATGAAGAAAACCCTTAATTTTCTTTTGTTTTCTCCATTTTAATCATGTTTACGATAAAAGAGGCATCTAACTAAAAAAGTTTATCATACTTATATATCGGTATCGGAAAAACGATGATAAATAAAGAAAGTCGGTCAAGTTTGTCGCTTGACCGACCTTCTTTCGAACATAGCTTTAAATACCTGTTCCCGAAATATGTATAGCCCGCTTTTCGAATATATCCATCACAACCGCAAACGCACTCAGTGCTTTTGGAAATCCGACATAAACGGTACATTGAAGCACAACTTCCATGATTTCCTTTGGGGTCAGCCCGATATTTAGTGCGGCGTTCACATGCATAGGCAATTGCTCGGTTGCACCTTGCGTAATTAAGGATGAGAGAGTAACAAGCTCTCTTTCCTTTAAATCTAAGCCAGGTCTGGAATAAATATCAGCGAACCCATTGGAAATAATCAAGTTGGCCAAATCCGGGCACAATGCATGGATACGCTCCAACTCTGCAACACCATCAGTTCCGGTCAACACCTTAAAAACTTCCCATCCTTTTTGATAACGTTCGTTTTCCATAAAGCCTTCTCCCTTTTCTTTTTTTGATTATTCCGTATGTTTTATCTATGTTTCTATCTTAGCAGGCTATTATCAAAAAACAGAGAGTTAAATTCCAAATAGAGTAAAATTCAAAAAGTTGACAAATTAGTTTGTTATTTCGACATTCTTTTACGGTTATAAAGAAGGAAATTTAATACATTTGTAGAATTATTTAAGAGAACTAGTGCCTTATACATAGATTGATTCACTGTTAAGTGAAGCAAATATTCCTACAATACTCAAAAAGAATAGGAAACGTGCACCCACTATCTCCTTATTCCAGATAATTTACAAGTTTATTCGACTCGTAATGAGCGGTAACCCCCCCCTCAAGATTCTGAGGAAACAAAAAGCGAGGTAGAGGATACTGCCCGTAAAGGTCCGATTGGTTCACCTAGTCATCAGTGGAGGATATGCGCTCGGGAAGGGAGACGAAAAGCCTTGTTTGTGTCCCGTTGTGGTGGTCTTTTTCTCTCGGAACAATCAACACCCTTGGTATCCATAGATGGATAGAAAAGAATGACGCGTACGGCGTGCATCTTATTCGTTCAAATCTATGGATAATCAACAGATGTGATGTTATTTAGAATAAATTTTGAACACTAGAGGTTGGAAAATGTCTAATTACGAATCCCTCTACATCCAGATATCCAAACAAAAATGTGCAAATATGGGCCTCAACCCGTATATTTTACCTCAACCTTCAGCAATCCCTGTTACAGAACTAAAACAAAGGCAAGAGCAGTATAAAGAAATTCTTTCTACCATTAATTTTTTCGCAAAAAAAATGTTGTTTTTCGTAAACAGACATCCTGTTGTATTGCTTGTTACCGATAAAAATGCAACCATTCTCGATATGTACGGTGACAAAGTAATTATCAATCATGTACAGCAAATAGGGATTGATGTAGGAATCCAATTTAATGAGGAGGAGATGGGCACAAATTCAATCAACCTAGCATTGGAACAATTGCATCCCGTCAAAGTAATCGGCCCGGAACACTATCACGGTCATCTTAATGAAGCTGCATGCTATACCGTTCCTTTTACGTATAATACTTTTGATAATTTAGCCGGCTCCCTAACTATTTTTACAAACATGGAAAATGCTAATGATGTTTATTTAGGAATGCTTCTGGCTGTAGTAGATTCCGTTGAGAGGGAACTCGTTCTGCGCAGACAAAATCAAAAGCTCTTTGTATTGAACCAAATTATGATGAGCACAACCAAAAATGGAATTATCTTGACAGACAATAGGGGAACCATCATCGATGCGAACGATTCGACGGAAAACATAACCGGATATAAAAAGAATGAGATAATAGGACGCTCTATTGCAATGCTTCAGCCTATCGCAGAATATATGTACAATACATTACAACATGAACAAATTCACGAGGATATTCTTGTTGAATTTGTTACAGGTACACAACAACAAAAAACAATTTGTCTTTTTGATACTTTACCTATTTACGATGAAAAAAACATCTTAAACGGGGCATATTGCCAATTCAGAGATATAACTGATAGGCATAATCTTGAGAAGCAAATCATTATCTCTGAAAAATTTTCGGCGATAGGTAAGCTATCCGCTGGCTTTGCACATGAGATACGAAACCCTCTAACCTCTATTGCGGGCTTCATTCACTTATTGAAAGAAAAAACTCACCCGGATGATGCAAACAATTATTACTTTGAAATTATTCAAAATGAGCTGGAACGTGTTAAGAAGCTGGTCACGAATTTTATAGTAGTAGCCAAACCAGATACCCCTGTCAGAAAGGAGCACGACCTCCGAAAAGTAATGATGGAGACTGTCGAATTAATGGAAAGTCATGCTCTTCTATGCAAAGTGAACATTCAATGCAATCTTTCCAGCGTTCCACTTCTCTTGCATATCGATGCTATGCAAATTAAACAAGTCATTATGAATATCATCCAAAATTCAATCGAAGCCCTACCAGACGGTGGCAATATCACCATTCAAATAGAGGAAACAGGTAATGAAAATGTTGTAATCAGTATCCAAGATAATGGCTGCGGAATGACAAAAAATGAATTAGACCAGGTTATGAATCCTTTCTTCACTACAAAAGATGACGGACTCGGACTTGGTTTATCTATTTCATATCGGATTATAGAAAGTCATAAAGGTTCTCTGCACGTTTTTTCCGAAAAAGGAACGGGGACTACTTTTAATATTATTCTTCCTAAAACCATTGGAAAGGAATGAAGATACATGACTACTATTGCATCCGCTTTTGTCCACCATATTAAAAAACTCGGAGTTACACACGTTTTTGGAATCCCTGGCAAGTCGATTGTTCCTCTTCTCATTGAATGCGAAAAACAGTCTATTCCTTTCATATTGTCCCGACACGAATCTGGTGCCGGCTTTCAGGCATCCGGCTACGCTATTAAAAACCAAACAATAGGGGTAGCCATCGGCACATCAGGACCGGGGGGAACGAACCTGATTACAGCCGCTGGACAGGCCAAAGCTTTTCATCTCCCCGTTCTCTTTATTACGGGACATCCTTCAATGAAACATACAGGCAGAGCCCTTGCCCAGGATTCTACAGCCTTTGGTACTGATATGGTTAAATTGTTCGAGCCTGTGACCAAGTTTAGTGCCCGGGTCGAGAGAAGCGATGTATTCCCTATGTATTTCCGCCATGCACTGGAGCAATCTCTTACAGGAGTAAAAGGACCTGTACACTTGTCCATTCCGCTTGATGTATTGCTTGAAGAAACCGTACCGTTTGACATCTTTGCACCCCGGACATCTTTCCCTCTTACCTCAACAGGAATAAGCGATGCGCTTCCCATCATAGAACAAGCAAAAAGACCGGTCATGATTCTTGGAAAAGGCGTACATGCCGCCCTTGCATATGAAGAAGTCCGTACACTGGCAGAAACGTGGGGAATTCCGGTTGTAACCACTCCTGGAGGCAAGGGAACATTTCCGACCCTTCATCCATTATCGCTAAACAGCTTTGGACTTGGAGGAACACAACAAGCTGAAACCTATTTACGCTCCGGAGTTGACCTCATTCTCGTCATCGGATCTAGGTTAAACGACATGTCCACAGCCGGTTTTACCGAGGATATGTATCCTAAGCATGTTATCCACTTTGATTATGAATCACATTACATCCAGAAATCATTACCCGTTCCTACATGCTTTATCCAAGGTGACATCAAGCAGAATATACATGAACTTGTAAAAGCAGCTTCTCCTGAGCAAAAGACACAATATGAAAACGCTTTCTCGCAAGTAGCCGTAACACGTGAAATGGAAATACCACAGACTCGTTCTGAAATCGGTACGGATTATCCCTTTATTTCAGCCGTAGAAGCCGTTCGGACATTGCGGGTAGCCCTTCCTATGGATGCGGTTGTTTTTGGAGATGAAGGAAGCCATTCTTTTTATGCGATTCAAAACTTCGATATTTATAAACCTGGCACGTTTTTCTTTGATGCTGCATTTGGAACAATGGGCTATTCACTAAGCTACGCGATTGGAGCAAAAGTGGCCTCGCCTAGCGATACTATCGCATGCCTGTGCGGAGACGGATCTTTATTTATGCATGGAACTGAAATTTCAACTGCGGTTAACCAAAATATTGCTGTTCTATTTATTGTGCTTAATAATAGCCGATTGGATATGGTGGATAAAGGAATGTCCAGTCATTTTGGAAGATCCATTGGTTCTATATACGATACCGGTGTCCATGTTCAAAAATTCGCCGAATCCCTTGGTGCAAAAGCGTTTCGTTGCCAAACGAGCGAAGAAATTATGTCATCCGTACACCAGGCAATGGCGCACAATGGCCCGTCCGTTATCGAAATTATGGTAGATCCACATGAGGTCCCCCCTACTTTACTCCGCGGATAATCCGCTAAACAATTAGGTAGCCAAAGAATTCTGATATATAAAACGGGCCGCTTTCTGTAGAAGCGACCCGTTTCCTTATTTCCTTTTTTACATTCAACGGATAAGTCCAAGCCATTCCCAATACAGAACACAAAGAAGTACAATTAAAATAACAGCAAGAAGAAAATAAGCATTCCTACCACAAAAACGAGAAAAGCAGGTAAAGCATATAAAAACCATTGCAGCAAGCCCTAACCCCGCTGCCCCTTTGCTCCGATCGGAAAATCCCATCGATTCAGAAAGCGTCTGGGCAATTGGAACGCCAAGCGCTGTTTTTGCCGTCGATGATGGGATCAGCGGGTTGAGCACCATCCCGCTGAACACAATACCCCAGTATTGTTCTATCGTACAGTCTATTGCAAAGGCTTATTGTAGTGCATACCGTACTGCCTCTTCCGCATGAATGTATGTTGTATCAAATAATGGAACTTCCGAATCTTCGGGTTTTACAAGCAATGTAATCTCCGTACATCCCAGGATGATTCCTTCTGCTCCTTTTTGTATCAGGTTTTTTATAATTTTCTTATAGCTCTCTCTTGATTTAGAATTTATCTTTCCTTTACAAAGCTCTTCAAAGATGACTTGATGCACCACTTCACGCTCTTCTTCAGTAGGAATGAATACATCGATTCCTAGTTTTTGAAACCTTTTTATGTAAAACTCCTGCTCCATTGTATATTTCGTAGCCAAAAGGCCAACTTTACTAAGCCCACTTGCGAGAATTTGAGATACAGTGGCATCAACAATGTGCAATAATGGAATCTCAATCGCTTGTTCGACCTGCTCCGCCACTTTATGCATTGTATTCGTACAGATAACAATTATATCGGCTCCTGCCTTCTCAAGCTGTCGAGCTGTATGTATTAGTACGTCTGCAGCTTCTTCCCACTTTCCTTCTTTTTGTAATGCTACAATTTCTTCAAAGTTTACGCTATACATAATGGTTTTTGCTGAGTTGAGGCCTCCAAGCTTCTTTTGTACTAGCTCATTCATGATTTTATAATACAAAATAGAAGACTCCCAGCTCATTCCACCGATCAGACCAACCGTTTTCAATGTCATCAACCTTTCTTTTCTCTTTTTTAGCTCTTACTCCCATCATAGCTTCTTCTCTTTTCACAAATCAAATTAATGTTTATGATAATATACATGAATAAAAACTCATGATACATGGAGAGATGCTCATGACGTTAACACAATTAGAAGTATTCACTGCAGTTGTGAAGGAAAGAAGTTTCACCAAAGCGGGACTTACTCTAGGAATGACCCAATCGGCTGTTAGTCATGTTATCTCAAGCCTTGAAGCTGAGCTGGGAATTTCTTTGCTTGTACGGGATCGAAGAGGAGTTAAAGCAACGGAAGCAGGAGAACGAGTCCTTGTCCATGTCCGCGAAATTTTATATCGTACCTCTCAAATCCAACAAGATGTTTCTTCTCTAAAGGTGTTGGAGTCCGGCACCGTAAAGATCGGTAGCTTTCCAAGCATATCGGCTCGCTTGTTACCAAGAATTCTATCTGATTTTAAAGTACGCTATCCAGGAATTGAGCTCATTCTTTTTGAAGGAACAAATCAAGAGGTTAGAAATTGGATTCACACGGGAGCTGTTGATGTAGGCTTTGTTTCTTTACCGGATGAAGAATTCGACACCGTTCCGATAACCCAGGATGAAATGGTCGTTATACTGCCGGAAAATCATCCGCTGGCCCATGAAACGTCCATTCTGATAGAAGATATTAAAACAGAATCCTTTATTTTGACCAAAAGCGGATGTGAAGGACTTGTTTTGCGTGTCTTTCATCCTTTTATGCCACGGATTCAATTTGAAGTGAGAGAAACCGGAACCATTCTAACTATGGTACAACAAGGATTAGGTATTACTATCCTGCCTGCCATGGCGATTCCTTCTGCCTTTCCTCATGCGAGCATTCTTCACTTGAATCCGCCTATCTACAGACAGTTAGGGTTAGCAGTCCGTTCACTAAAATCTACCGCTTTATGCGTACTAACCTTTATTGAACACACAAAAAACTGGATTCAAGCAAACAAAATCGAATGATGACTTCCATAAAAAATGGACAAGCCTTATCGCTTGTCCAATCCTTATTCAGAAACTTACTTTCTAAATTAATCAAAACGCCAGCAGCTCAGACTGAGCGTGCCGTACTGGTACTCCTGATGCAATAGAGTTCCTTTTCGCCCATTATCCGCCGCTCCCATCGCAGGTAACAAAGGAATAAAGTGCTCATTGCGCGGCACCGCCTCCCGCGCATATGGCGCCTCTGTCTCATACGCAAACAAAGACTCGGTATCCCATTTCTCAATCTTTTCTTCCAGCCAATCGTCAAACTTCACCGCCCATTCTTCCGCTTCCGTACTCTGCCAGTTTACCTGACGCAGATTATGCACCGTACCTCCACTTCCGATAATCATGACCCCGTCTTTTCTAAGTGGGGCGAGTGCCTGACCGATGCGGTACTGCTCCTGCGGCGACAAGCCTGGATTAACGGACAGGACAACCACCGGAATATCGGCTTGTGGATACAGGAGACGCAGTACAACCCATGCACCGTGATCAATTCCCCGGACCGCGTCGGAGCGAGTAGCTACTCCCTGTCCATCCAGCAGGTCAATTACTCGCTTTGCTAGCTCCTTATCTCCTTTGGCTGGATAGATGATTTCATACATCTCTGGTGGAAATCCGTAAAAGTCATATATCATGTCATACTTTTCTACTGTGCTTACTACCTGTACTGGTTCTTCCCAATGCGCCGAAAACAAAACAATCGCGCGAGGAATAGGTAAGTGGGAGCCAAGCTCTTTCAACATTTTCGTATAATCATTATTTTCCAATGCCAGCGTCGGTGCGCCATGTGCAATAAAGAATGACGGCATCATACTGAATTCTCTCCTTTTCATTTCGTGCTTTTTATAAATCTCGTATGAATATAAAGTAAAACTTCACTCAGTAGGGGTATTACTACCCGTTAAGGCGGGATAAACTTGTACACTAACAGATACACCCATACCTTACTTTATTATATTAACTTATTTATTTATATTTGTAAATTCATTTCATTCACAATCATATAAGCTGAAGCTCTTCAGTTAGTTTGTTCCATTCTATTCATCATATGAAAAAACCGCCAAATAAACGGGCGGTTTCCTTAGTTGTATATACCTTCTCACTGTCATGGCTTCACTAGCATATCCGATTATAATTCCCGCTCGGTCAACTTCTTACCTTGTAGACCCAAAACGCTAATACGACCATGCTCATATCCTTGTGGTAACCGGCTTTTTGCGAATCCCTGTACTGCATTCAAGATATAATTTGACTGACTTCCCGGTTTTTCCAGGTTTGTTCGTACCGCTATATAGACATTGCCATTATCCATCGACACATCATATCCTTTAATATATTGCGCCCAGTGTGTTTTAAGCGTAGAAAAATCAAAATTTCTCTTCATATATATTTCAAGTTCTTCACTTAATCCTTGCTCCATCGCTGCTTCGGATTCAGCCATTGCGACCGGGGCAATCATCTGTCGCAGCACGCCTTCTGTCTGCGCATCCGTATTCCGGTATAAATAATCGTCCTGCATCTTTAATCCAAACACGATCCCGATAAAAACCGCAACAAGGATTCCATTCACACTGATTCGCATTATAGATGCTCCCCCTTTTTCTCTCTTGCTCATTTATCTAAATATTTAGATAAAATAAAACAAAATCCTTCTGGAAATTATTTCATCGCAAATAAAGGAGGGCTTGCAATGAATAAAAATACACCCTATGTTCGCGTTCCTAAAGAATCAACACTCTTGGTATCCATAGGTGGATGGAAAAGAATCACGCATATGACGTGCGTTCCTCTCCTTCCACTTTATGGATAACCACCAGGCGCATTACTAAATATCGGTTTATATGGAAGGATTATGATTTCGGAAAAGCGGAAGACTGATATGAAAAGTTGTTCCCTTCCCTACTTCACTTTCCACACGGATGTCCCCTTGATGGTTTTTTATAATATTATAGCTCACCATCAACCCTAGACCTGTTCCTTTTTCCTTCGTCGTATAAAAAGGTTGCCCAAGGTTCGATATTTTCTCCTGTGGTATCCCACAACCTTGATCAATAAAAGAAACGATGACGTTCTCCCTCGCTCCTTTTTTTACCCTAATTGTTACCTTCCCCTTGCCTTCCATAGAGTCAATTGCATTCTTCAATATATTAATAAAAACCTGGTTTAAGTGATTAGCTTCACATTGAATATTGAGAACATTATATTCACAATCCAATTCGATCTCGGTATTTTTAAGAATAGCGTGCGGGTTCATTAATGTCATTGCTCTATTTATTACTGAGGTTAAGTTTTCTTTTTGATAATTTATTTTTTGTGGCTTTGCCAGCATCAAAAATTCGGTTGTAATGTCTTCAATGCGGTTTAGTTCGTCCATCATAATTTGAGCGTATTCTTTACTTTCATTCACACTTCTCTGAAGCAGCTGTGTAAATCCTTTTAAAGAAGTTAATGGGTTTCTGATTTCATGAGCTACTCCCGCAGCTAGCTCTCCTATAATATTCAAAGTGTGCGCTTTTTGAATTACTTCTTCCGCATGATTTCGAATCGTCATATCCCGAAATACAGACATCTTTACTTTTTCTTTATTAAAAATAATAGGGATTTCTATACATTCAACATCAAGAGTGTTTCCATCAAATCTAATAAGTTTACCTTTTTTAAATGTAACGGTTTCCTTCTCACTACTATAAACATCCAGATTTTGCGTAATATTTGCTGAGTAATCTGTCTTTACCAGATTACATAATGATGTAGTAAGGATCTCATCGTGATTTTCCCCACCTAGAAGTCTAACTCCTGCCTTATTTACAAAAATGCATGTATCATTTGAGTGGACGAGAATCATATCAGGAAAAAATTCGACAAGCCGCTGGTAGCGCTTTTCACTTTCGCTTAATTCAAGCTTGGCCTGCTTAAGCCTAGTAATATCACGAGAAATAACCAAAAGGAACTTCCTTTCACCATTATCGTGAAACATAGGAATTTTAATCACGTCAAAATCTGTAGTTCCTCCACCCTTTTTTGCAAATACTTCTTCAAATCGAGTTTCTGCTCTATTAAGCCATGTCTGTTCATCTGTTCTTTCACAATGAAGCAATTCATCATAAGAAAGTGCACAATATGGCTCTAGCTCTACATCGGTTTTTCCTTTGTAAACATCGGCCTCCATTTGGAAGGTTTGGATAGCGGCATGATTTGCAAAAAGCCATCGACCGTCTTTATCCTTAAGATTTACAAAGTCGGGTATAGAATTAATAATAAGGCTTAAAAGGCACTCTTGTTGTTTTTCAGAAACATGCTTTTCTACTATCCATTTCTTGATTAATAAGTAAATAAAAACCGAAGTGATAAAGCTAAGAATAATACTTTTAAAAATAAAGTTATTTATGTAAGCATCTGGACTATTAATCAAATGGATTAACAATTTATCCAGAAACAATCCTAATATAATTGAACAAAAAAAGTAAACGACAGGAATCAAAATAAGTTGTTTGTTCATTTTTTTTCCACTTGATTTTGTACCCATTTTATCTCCCCGCCTAAATATTAACGGGTTGTTTCAAAAAATTCTATCCATTCACCATCTGCTCCGGCAAAAAAAATATAGCGTGAACCATCTGGTAGTGTTTCTATTTCCTCTGTAAGAAAAGTGATATCAAGGCTTTTCAGACGCTCGATTTCTTCCTCAAGGCTATCGACTTTAAAACAGATATGATGCACTTTTCCCTCGGCAGGCAAATTGTTGTTGTAGCCTTCAATTAGCTCCATTATGGTTTCTTGAGATTCTTCGAATCCAAGAAAGGCTAATTTAAGTTCTGGATTAGGATGACCCATTTTCTTTATTAAATCTAGACCAACAACATCCTGATAAAACTGAATCGATTTCTCAAGATTTTTCACCATAATGCACACATGTTCAATTCTTCTAACTCCCATTTTCTTTACCGCTCCCTTTTTACATTTTTCTACATTTTATATATTAACATTTAATTACAGAAAAAGTAGTTTTATTTTTTGAAATTTATGTTAAATCAATCAAAAAAGGTCGCTTTATTCATAATAAGCGACCTTTTTCTTCATTTATTATAGGAACCTTCGGTGACATTTCTTTCCATCATATGTGAATAATACCCGTCGATCCTCGATCCGCGTCTCCATATGAACCGACTTGCCCCATAGCTTATGTGCATACGGCAGTGTCTTCTCCAAATATTTCACATCCAGCTCCATGCCCTCAAACTGGTGGAACAGATACAATTCTCCATTATGGAGATAGTCACCGTCCTGAACTTGAATATAAGGGAATCCACCGTTTACCCGGCTTGTGACCAATTGATCCCGCACGATTTCCCACGTTTTATCCGTAATCGTCCAGTCATTACCCTGGCGGCTGAACACATACATATCCGTCTTTTCCACCAGGTCCTTGGTCAAATAATTGCGGATGAAAGAAATATCACTATCCAACTCACGCACCTCAAAAATCTTCTCTCTTCCCTTGCCGGGCTTGCGCCCAAAACGTTCCTCTTCTTCTTTCGTCGGATGGTTCCAACGCTCCTCAATATCTTCGAAAATCTTAAGCCCCAGATAATACGGATTGATACTAGTGGTGGATGGCTGAACAACGCCCGCATTAAGCTTGGCGTATTCAATCGTCTCGTCTTCCGTTAAATCCATCTCCCGCAAAATCCGCTGATGCCAATACGATGCCCAGCCCTCGTTCATAATCTTCGTCTCAATCTGCGGCCAAAAATACAGCATCTCTTCCCGCATGATAGTCAGTACATCCCGCTGCCAATTCTCCAAGCGTGGACTGAACTCTTCGATAAACAGCAGCAAATCCTTCTCAGGTTCCGGCGGGAAACGCTCTGTACGCTTCTTCGCCTCTTCTTCTTCTGTTGTCTTGCGCTTTTGTTCTTCTTCATCAAGTAGCCACAAATCACCATATGGATGTTTCTGTCCGGTTTTAAGCGCTGCTCTCGTCTTCTCCGGATCTTCTGCCCAACTAAAATGACGACGCAGACTCGGATCGACATGCTCTTGTATAGCCAATATTGCATCCAAAAACTCTTCTACTGTCTGTTTACCATATCGAATTTCATACTCGCGTAGCCGTTCTGCCGTCGCCGCCATGCTCTCTACCATATCCCGGTTCGTTTGGCTGAACCGGACATTATTCTTGAAGAAATCGCAGTGTGCCAATACATGGGCCACAATAAGTTTATTTTGGATAAGCGAATTGCCGTCGAGAAGAAATGCATAGCATGGATTCGAGTTAATGACCAACTCGTAAATCTTACTTAGCCCTAAATCATACTGTAGCTTCATCCGATGAAACGATTTTCCGAAGCTCCAATGCGAGAAGCGGGTCGGCATGCCATACGCCCCAAATGTATAGATAATATCTGCCGGACAGATTTCGTAGCGCATCGGATAGAAATCGAGTCCGAATCCTTTGGCGATTTCCGTAATTTCATCTACCGCCCGCTCCAAATGACGAATTTCTTCCCCTGTCATGTTTGCATGGCCTCCTTCCCGAAGAAGGTCTTCAGCGCTTTATAGACCTCGCCTTTTTCACGAACAATGCAATGTTTAAATTTCGGATCTTTAATATGCTTATAGGCCGACATTAAAGTAGAGTGTCTGTTATACTGATTGAACTCCTGATGATATATACAAATTAATCAGTCTTTCCATTTACGTACCATTATATACCCCTTCCTTAGAAAATATACTTATATCTCGACTACGAGTATATGAATACTTAAAGGAAGGTATGACGGTTAAAAAGAAAAAAACACCATCCATACGGACAGCGGTAGGCTTTTAACTTTATCCTCTATTGAAGCAAGTTTAATTTCGCTACTACTTTACAGCTTCAATAACTTTCTTTGCTTTTTCATGAAGTTCCGGGCGTTGTTTTGCATACTCCAAAAATGCTTCCTCTAAAATATCTTGCTGATCTTTCTCTGTAATAAATGACCAGGCTTTTAAAAGGTCGATGGTTTCCTCGTGAAGTCGGTATGTGCGTGTTTTCTTTGCCATTACTTCCGCCCCTTTCGAACAACGCGGAAATAACGTTCAAGTCGTTCGGCCCGCGCTTTTTCTTCTTTGTATTCCCGTTTTGTTTGTTTGTAGTCTTTAATGGAAAGTATAAGTGAATAAGCAGAGACAAGAAATGCAACGATAGCGACAATGCCGACTATCCAGTATATCCATCCCATAAAGACCCCTCACTTTACAATGTGGTATAAAGGGGATAAAATAAGCGTATAAAGTGAATAGGAGTGACAAGCGGCTTTTACACCGCTTGCCTTGCTTTTACCTGACCCGTTACGAGCGCCGGGAACGCTTTACGGGTCTTTTCCTTTTATCGCGCTTTTCCTCAGCTTCCCGCTTTTTGCGTTCGGCTCTTTCCTTCAATCGATTGTCTGTAAAAACAATGATTGAGTTGGAGAGAATTAAGCAAGACGAAAGGAAAGCCAGTAAAACAATATCCTCCTGCTTCAAACTTTACACCCCCTTTCCGGGGCAGGGCTTGTTTCATCCCCTATATACAGCATATTATATTTATATAAGTATGCAAATATAAAAATGTGAAATGAATGAAAAAAGCCCCGTGATCCAACGGACAACAGGGCTTCCTTGTCAACTTTGTATTTTAGCTTACTTACTTTTCATTTACTGGTCGCATGGCTAGCGCGTTCTCAACAGAGAAATATCGTGTCACTCTCTGTTTGAAACAATACGCTCGAATCCTTCCGTTTTTTACTGACAATAACCGCATCTTCCTTTGACTCAGTTCTCCATTCCGGTTTAGGTAGATAACCAAACCAAGTAACCGCTCAAGGAACGAATTTAATATACCTGTAATTATAGACTCCCCTTTTCTTGGACAGAGAAAAGAGGAGTTGTTCGGTTGCAAATAAAGGAGTGAAGTTTATTTACCTTCTTTATTTATTTTGGATTTTAACATTATCTTTATTCACCTTTTAATGGTATTGCACCATAATTACTTTGCTGCATAATTATAATGGTAGCGGATGCCGTCTCTTGATAAAAATACAAGGGAGCGGATAATGTCTTTTGATAAAAAACACAAAGGGACCATAAGCCTCTTTGTGTTTTGCAGAAGACACCCTAATTTTTACTTCCTTGATTATTTTATGCATTTATGGAGAAGAAAATGCTTTTCATTCATTTTATAGATGCTACAATTTTTTAACATGGTGTTATCCCTTTATGGATTCTAACCTTTCGGCATAACACTCCTTACATAGTAACTCATTGACTTCTTCGTTCTCTTTATAAAGAGTAATGCGATGAATGCTTTCCATTGGATATCCACAGTAATAACACGTATCCATTTACTTTTCCTCCTGTATACAAAGATGTAAACAGGAATATCGTTCCCTTATACTTTAAAAAAGTTGTTATATTTTTGGGTACCATTTTCTGTCTTTCAAGACAAACAATAAAAAGCCCTTCCTAATTAAGGAAGGATAGAATGAGAAAAAACTTACATTGGGATTCTTTTCTACAAAGGAGCGTTTTAGACCTAAACGGTTATATTATCCTGATTATCGAGAAATGGCCTGTCGTAGATGGAACTGTTTACTGCTTGTCTTAAAGCAATGAGGTAGGTGCGTTCGGTAAGTTCATTGCTGTTTCTGCGTTTTTCATGTCTACTTGAATTTGTTCGTTGACATTGTATGCATGATAATATCCTTTGTTCATCATGTAGTTTGTCACTTTTTCATGGGTTGCAATCGCATCATCTAATTGCTTATGCAGAATGGTGCGCACATCAGGAGTAGCCGCTTCAGTCAAAGCATATGCATAGTTACGAACCGCAGTTTTAGCAGCCAGCAGCAGATCAGATGCGACAACCTGGTCCGTCATCGTATTCATTCCTGTCAGATTTTCCATAAATGAATTCATTCATTTCACCTTCTTTATTGGAGATTAGCTCGAGAAAGTACTCCCTGTAGTTCTTGAATATGTTGCTTGGATGCTTGTACATCTTGCTGGAGAAGGGATTTCAACTCAGGATCCGTTACAAGTCCCTGCATCGTAGCAGATTTGGTGCAGCAAACAGTCTTAAACGTCAAAATCTCATGAAGTTCTAACGTTTCATGCATAGCTAGTCCTTTCGTTTCCATCTTGTCACCTCCCTTGACCTCACTACTATGTGTAAAAGCTGCCGATTTATTCAGGAGCGGCGTCCACTACATAAAGTTCTTGTGTACTCTATTTCTGGTTCATCTGCATTTTGTAGGAGTCTGGATATTCCCTGTAATCAACTAAAAAACCTAACCATCTATAGGACCAGTGGGAGTTAGTTACTGCTTCTCTTTCTTTTAACTTATTTACTTTTCATTTATCCAAAGGACTTTAAAATATCTATGTTAAAAGAACCTACTTTGTACATACTAATTATGGTTTGACTATATAATTCGGAGGTACAACTTACTATGGATAAAAAACTAAGGGAAGAATTAGATAAAATTCAACCTGCGTGGAAAAATGCCGGAGAATATTCAGATGATAATACGATTGATTCTGGAGACAAGGTTCCATCAAATTATGAAAATAGTTTACCAGCCAATCCAAAAAGTAATGCAAATTTTGAAGTAAGAAAAGCACCTGGTAGACTAGGGTAAAATATAAAAATCTCCTGTTTATTCATATATACTATATTGATGATTTTTCTATAAAAACAAAAAACCCGGTAATATGCCGGTTTTTTTTCCTTAGTGTATCCTTGCTGTGTTCCTTTGGTTGTATTTGAACCTTTCGCATTTTCATAAGCTGCGTCTGATTTTTTGAATTCTTCGTTATATAGCACCTCCTGCGTGCCTCTTAGATTTTCGTGATATTGATTTTCCTTATGCTTATCATTCATATATGCCACTCGCCTTTCTTTATAGGTTCTCCGTTATCTTTTGCAATTTTGCCATTAGCTAAACACGGATTCAAATAATATAGATATTGAGGTGAAAGATAGGTAAATCACCAACTTAAACTAACGGTTTCTTCTTTGCGCCCTGATATCCACTTACCACACCAACGCCAATGTATAAGTAGCCAACATATTTACCAGCATGTTCTATGTCTCCCGAGCAATGTCTAGTTCATACTATTTATCCACAGAATAACCTCCTCTTGCTTTTGAGGGAGGAAGAAGACAATGATGCCCTTGGCTTATTCGACTGAAATAAAACAAGCAACCAGATGTCAGTCTGTCTATTTTATTCGTTAGCCTTTACTATTCAAATCCCTTTTGCATTACCTGTAGTAAGACTTTTAGAAGGGAAAAATAAAATGGCTATAGTCTATGTAACAAATGTCAACTCGAATACTGTCTCTGTAATCAACACAGTATCAAATCGGGACATTGCTACGATACCTGTTGGGAAGGATCCCGCTGTAATGGCGATTACCCCTACTCGTTTATCCCAAACATTAGTAAATCGTCACAAAAAGATGATTCGTTTATCGCGCCCCTTAGTAAAACGTCGTAAAAAGGTGACCCGTTCACCTAAATCCTTAGTCAAGCATCGAAAGAGTTAACGTACTCTACTAAAAAGAAAGTCCGATAATATACATTCTGTAAATTTTTAAATAACATGAAAAAAAGCCCTACCATCCATACGGATAGTGGGGCTTAATCATCTTATTCTTGTTTCGCTTTTCCTTTATACCTAGACCACTACACCGACCTCAATAACGGTATAACTGATAAGGTCTAATCCTAAATCCCACAGGCCTTGAGGGACAACGGCTCCTTTAGCATTCAAAATCTGATACAACAATTCGCCAAAGCCAGCTCACAAGAACGGATCTTTTAATCGTTCTTTCATCCCCTTCACCTCTTCCCAATCGTCAAAGTAACTTGTCTTTTTTCTTGGCACCAGTCCAAGTTATAGCCAAGTACTTCTGTAAGTTCCATTGATTGAGAAAACTTTACACTAACAAACCTTTGTCATGTTCTTACTCCTTTCCTGGTGGCTCTATGAAACTATGTCTGGTATTTTCCCCATTGATAGAATATAACTCTATCAATCTATCAATTTTTCCCGGTCTGCTTCCCGGTAATAATAAAATGTCCGGCTATAAATTCACTTCTTATTAGATAATTTTGTAAGTATAACAATGGCGATAATAACGGTTACACAACCTAATACAACCCAAGGAGATTCTTGCCAACCTGTACTTCTAAACATGTTTTTATCCCCTTAAACACATTAAGTTTCTAATGCTTTGCTATAAATTTTAATTGTATAAAATCACCGATTTCAGATCTTTATTTTGGTAAAATTTAAAACTTATGGGTTGCCTTACAACGCAAAAATGTTGATATTAGTATTATATTGTAATTATTAGTAGGTATGATATTGTTGAGAAAGTCAAAATTTGTATTGATGCTATTCTTGTTGGTTAGTTTGATTTTGCCTTTTGGTACGTTCTCGACCACTAATGTAGCCTATGGACAAGAGGATCAGATTTTACAGCAGGATAATAAGTGTGTACCCTGTTCTTTAGGAGATAAATCAATAAATACATCAGAAGATATAGTGAAAAATTTAGAGATTGATAGTTCTACAAATAATAAGGAGAAAAAGAAAGATAATATTGACTTTGGTACTTATTATAAAGTTAAGGATCATAATGGTAAAGATTTGATATTGAATAAATTGTAATATATGTTAATCAAATACGAAAATGGGATAGAATTTTTTGTTGAGAAAAAATATAAAAAGTATATTAATGAAATGAAACCTGAAGAAATCGATGTTTCTCACCTTAACTTTGCTCCTGATAAAGCTGCGGCTAATATGCCTGAACAAAAGGTAATAGATGTGTCAGATAGCGCCGTGAAAAATGATGCCGATATATCTAGGCAGCAAACCGAAGAACCATCAAAGAATAATTCAAGAGACAGTGCTAATACTTTGTCAAATACAGGGCCTAGGGGTGATTGTAATTTACTTAACTATAAACAAGAATCACGCGTGTTGATTATCCAGTTTTAGGCAGACTCCTTATGTAATAATAATCATCCACGTAAACAAAAATAGAACAATGACTGGAGCGAATGAGTAAATGATAATCTCACTTACGTAAAGGGGAACAATCGCTTGCCCTATTACCTTTTGATAAATTAAAAGGTAATACCCCAGAAGCCAAATTATTACAAAAAGTTTCGCTATTTCATAGATAAAACATGTAAGCCCAACTACATATTTTGTAAAATAACTCTTACTAGAGCTATAAGTAAACCATCTACAATCTCTATACATTACCGTTACATTAATCCAATATTCTTTTTCCACCATGCTATAAAATTTGCTAAATTGAATATTAAACTTAATCCAATCGTTATCTTTTCTTTCTTTACTAAAGATCGAGAAGGTTTGCTCCAATTTATAAAAGCATTCTTAAATATTCATGTTTCCAATTTTATGTATTTTACTGTTTTCTGCTGTATATTTTTCAAACATAACCTTTAACATTTTTTCTTTCTTATAGTTATTACTTATTTCATTTATTTTTTTAAGCTCGTAGAACAGGGGTGCACAAACCTCATCTAAACTATTTTCTACTTGTTTCATAAATTGCTCATTCTTTTTCCTCTCTGACCAAAAAAATAACCTAAAGATACTGCTATTAAACTTAAGATAATTGGTAAAAGCTTAATAATTTGTTCCATATCCCCCCTCCCTAAGTATATAGTTCAACTGATTAAGGCTTTTTTCCTACATAAATAAAAAAAGCCCCGCCATCCATAAGGACAACGAGGCTTGATCATCTTATTCTTCCTTCACATTCCCGGTATATCCAGACACTACACTAACACCAATGCAAGCATGCATGAAGCAGCAACAGCGGCTTTACCCACAATGGAAAGATATAAAGATACATTCGTATACAACCAAGTAAAAGAAGCTCTTAAAAATGGTATGTATAAAGATTACATATACACGTTTGAATATATAGATGAAAATGGAATGAGTGGGCCACTAGGTTCAGCAAGAGAGTTTAGTTTATTTAAAAATAAAAACTCAAATCAACTTAACATTAATTCCAATGGTAATAAATCAAATCCGTCTTCTCAAGAGACGAGTAAACCTAATATCTCTAGAAAACATGATGAAATTGCTCATGATGGATACTATGGTAGAAAAGAGAAAAGAACCCAGGAATATAATAAATACAATACTACCTATACAAAAATCAAAAATAATTACTCTGGGCTGTTAATTAATTACGTTTTAGTTTCCTTAAAAAGAAAGGGAAAAATATCAGAAGTAATCCTACTATTAAAAATAAAGTGCCATAAAAAAGCAAAGGCCCATCTTGAACACTAATTAGAATATTAAGTTTAGTAATTCCTACTCCTACTCCACGAGAATCACTAAAATATATAGATAAAACTTCATAGGCATTGAATAGAACATAGCATCCAAATAGTTGCATTAAAACAAAAAAAATTGTTTTCGTTTTCATGAGATTCCCCCCTAACTTTTTAAGGTAACAAGTAATCTGTATAAATATGATTGTTATTATATATCACCAATATTGTAAAATAAAGTATTACCATATATAGAAAATCACAATATTATAATACATGTTAATATTTAACTAATTTTATCAAAAAAGGAATAAAATTAGTTAAATATCCAAAATAGTATATATTTGGGTTCTTTGTTAGGAATAATGGCGACAGGCCCAATAGCCTCTTCGTCAGTTTTTGCAGCAGAAACCAGCACCGAAAATGTTGAGAGTATATCTGTTGAAAAGGATAATTTGGACCAAGTAAAGAAGAGTCTTAACGAATTTGTGAATGCTCTGAATAATGGGGATGCAACTTCAGCTACTAGTTATGTAGAAGATGTTCGCGTTTATTATGATCATATAAAAAATGGAAATACAGGAAGAGCAGATCTGAATAGTTATGATCAAAAAGAAAAAGTTAAATCAAAGTACGCTCAGTATGTTAAGCAAAATGATAAAGACAGAGCAAATACTAAATTACTTTCCGTAACGCCAGATGGTACAGATTCAGCTAAAGCTAATATTGTTCTCTGCAAGGGAAATCCGATTATTAAAATCGTTTTTTAGATTGTTTTCCATCGTATCTAACTTTTTATTAATATTGATTTCTGACTGAATCACTTGCTTCTTAGCATCAAGAGCGGCCTGCCATGCATTATAGGAATTTTGCGCAGCATCTCTTAATTGTTTGGCTTGTTCAGGTGTTAGAGTCGCTGTAATTGATTTATCAATTGTAATCGCCATTTTGTCATCAACTTTGTTTGAAATAGGGCAAAAATTCAGAGGGGAGACAATAACAGTAGTTACCACATCCTACTTGATCTTACGAACTGGATGAAGGAAAAAGAAACAAAAAAAGACACATGGCAAAGCACTGATGGACATTATTGGCAGTGGGATGCTGAAGGAGGCAAGCTTGAGAAATGAAACAGGAATAAAAATAAACACCTAGGAGAATTTGATCCTGTTAATGGAAAACAAGCTAAACCGGCTAAACCGGGAAGACAATGGGCTAGGTGAATAATTATTATGACACAAGAATTAAGATTTATTGATGAATATCCTAAATTCAAGAGTTTATTTGAAAAAATTTTTATAAAAAGGGAGCTTGATGATTGGTATCGGTATAGATGTAAAGAATCTATTGAATTTTTACATGACCTCAAGCATATTACCCATATTATAGAAATAGATATACGGAATCATTACTTTCCTTCTGTAGATGTATTTTTAAAGCTACAAAATATCAATGGGGAGGGAAGATTTCTTTTAGAACAGAAAGTGCATTTGCAGATTTCTAAAATAATTCCTGTTTATTTAATCAACTATGGATATAGTATCAGACATAGTTTGATAATCGGATCTTTAGACTTATGGGGACCCCCGCAGACATTTGAATTATTCGAAGTTGATGCAGAAATAGAAAACATCTTTGCATCAAGAAAATTTATAAAATTGCATGAAAAATTTGATGCCCAAGACACTATTTATAATTGGACAGACCTACCTAATGTTGAATCTGTGAATAGAAGCTTAACATTAGAATATGCTGCTTTTTATGATGTACTCGGGCTTTGTGAATAGCTAGGAATCTTAAGAGACAACTACAAAATGTTTAGCGCATGCTAATTTAGAAAATCGATTTTTTATTGGCAACCATGCTAAATATGTAACTTTTCGAAAAATTTTTCCTCCTTGTAAATTTCCAACCAGAAGTATAAGTAGTATAACAGATCATCTTTGGATTAATTACACGAATCCCACCAGCCTAAGCTGGTGGGGTCTGTTTGTGCCCTGGTATCCACTTACCACACCAACACCAATACAAGAGATCTAATCCTAAATCCCGCAAGCCTTGTAAAATAATATTATGCAAACAAAAATCCGGCATAATCGCCGGTTTTTTAACTTACTCTCTTTTCATTTACTGGACGCATTGCCAGTACCTTCTTAACAGAGAACTACCTGGGGTCACGTCACGAAACGGATTCGTACATTAAGCGTTTTGTATGTTACTATATGCCTTGCCCTGCCTGAATGGTCTGGATGAACCCTAATAAAAGAAATCATCGCAGAAAATAGTCAAACCAGCCTGAGGGCTGGTTTGTTTTATTCAGTAAATGTTTTTTCTTGTTTTTTCGGAT